>UQSV01000001.1 GCA_900543875.1 uncultured Coriobacteriaceae bacterium
TCTCGCGCTCCTCAAACGTGCCAAACCGATGGTGAGATACGCCCGCCTCCAACGTCCCATCGGTTATGCACGTCCAACGGCTCTCAAACGTGCGCAACCGATGGGGCGATGCAGCAGCGCAGCCACCCACTCAACGCCAACACCCTCGACACGCACAACAAAGCGGGCCGGGGAACGTATCCCCGGCCCGCGTCATGTCTGGTGCCCCCGGCGCGATTCGAACGCGCGACACCCGCTTTAGGAGAGCGGTGCTCTATCCCCTGAGCTACGGAGGCGGTTATGTCACCGGCCGGGCCGGCACGCGCGCAAGTGCGAGCGAACTATTATTCTACGCTACTTGCTCGACTTCTTCTCGGCGCGCTCGCGCTCCTCCTCATCGTGGAGGTTGGCAAGCTGCTCGCGGCGCTTCTTGGGACTCAGACTCGCGACCTTGTCCTGGGTCTCGTTGCGCAGCGGACGAATCTTCATCCACTCGTACACGAGCGAGGTGATGATGAACACATAGGCCAGCGCAAGCGAAATCACGGACAGGATGCCGCCGGTCGTCTGCAGGTTGTACATGTTGGAGCTATCGGACGCTCCAGTGTAGCCGGAGGCAAACGAGCAGACCACGAAGACGAGGCCCAGTACCAGGAAGACCCACCAGACGCGACGACGCTTCGCGTATAGCTCGTTGCGCTTGAGCAGGGCGTTGGTGAGGGTGTTGAAGATGTCCTCCTCCTCGCGCTCAGCGCGGCGGACCTCCTTCTTCTCCTCCTTCGTCATGCCGGCGGTCGACGTGGAGCCGTCAGGGTTCTTCTTCTTGGTGACAACGCGCACCGACGAGCCGGCATCGCGAACGGGCTTGGCCTTGGTCGGGCTCTTGCGCGTCATGCCAGACGAGACCTGCTTCTTCTCGTCCTCGCCCTGAGGCATGTTTCGCTTGTTGAACGGACTACGCTGGGACATTGCTCTCCTTCATTGGAACGAACTTCTCGCCGGTGATGATCTCGTAGGCCTCCTGATAGCGCTTCGAGGCACCCTCAATCACCTCGGCGGGCAGGTGCGGCGGCTCGCCCGTCATGTCCCAGTTTGCGCGCAGCCAGTCACGGACGTACTGTTTGTCAAAGCTGGGCTGGACGTGGCCCTCGCTGTAGCCCTCCGCGGGCCAGAAGCGACTGGAGTCGGGCGTCAGGCACTCGTCGATGATAGCGAGCTTGCCGTCAATGAAACCAAACTCGAACTTCGTGTCGGCGATGATGATGCCACGCGTCGCGGCATACTCGGCCGCGGCGTTGTAGATGGCCAGGGACGCGTCACGCAGCTGCGTGGCAACGTCCTCGCCCACGATCTGGGCGCAGCGCTCGAACGAGATGTTCTCGTCGTGGTCACCAAGGGCGGCCTTGGTCGAAGGGGTAAAGATGGGCTCGGGCAGCTTGGACGCCTCGGTGAGGCCCTCGGGCAGCTTGATGCCGCAGACGGTGCCATTCTCGTCATAGGTCTTCTTGCCCGAGCCGGTGAGGTAGCCGCGAACGATGCACTCGATGGGCACCGTCGTGGCCTTCTTCACGAGCATGGAGCGGCCCAGCAGGTAGTCGGCGTACTCGGCGTACTCCGCCGGGTAGGTGGCCGGGTCGAGAGAGATGACGTGGTTGGGCAGGATGTCTGCAAACTTGTTGAACCAGAACGCAGAGATGCGGGTTAGGATCTCTCCCTTGTACGGAATCTCGTCAGGGAGGATGAAGTCGTACGCGCTGATACGGTCGCTCGCGACCATGAGCAGCGAATCCCCGCAGTCGTAGATGTCACGGACCTTGCCTTGCGAATCTGGGCGCTTACCCATTGCTGCCATTCGATACCGCTTCCCCTCGGTTGAGTGACGCAAAACCGGCAATAACCCTTCCATTGTAGTAGAAAAAGCACCCCTCACCTTGCGATAAGGGGTGCTCGTATGCAGTCGCTCCGTTGCCAGCGAACCATCGATTCGTTGCCGAGAAGGGCGGCCTACTTGTCCTTCTCCTTGTCGTCGCCAGGAAGGGCGAACGGCTTCTCCTGGGTGCGCGGAATGTGGAGCGTGAACTTGGTACCCTTGCCCAGCTCCGACTCAACGCCGATGAAGCCGTGGTGACGGTCGATGATCTCCTTGGTGAGCGCCAGGCCCACGCCCAGGCCGCCGCTCTCGCGCTCGCGGCTGGCGTCGGAGCGCCAGAAGCGGCTGAACACGCGCGCGAGGTCCTCCTTTGCGATGCCGATGCCCGTGTCGGTGACCGAGACAATCGCGTCGCGGCCCTCCTGCGACACGGCCACCACCACGTAGCCGTCCTCGGGGGTGTAGCGCAGGGCGTTGGACATGAGGTTGATGACGCACTGGCGAATCATGTCGCGGTCGACCTCGCAGAAGATCTCGCGGCGGCCGTTTTGCACGTCGAACTTGAGCTTGAGGCCGCGGTCGGCAAAGAGCTGCTCCTGGGCCTCGACGACCGAACGAACCAGCAGGACGATGTCGGTCTTCTCGGGATCGAACTTGGTGGTGCCGTTCTCGATGCGCGAGAGCTGCAGCATAGCCGAGACGAGGCGCGAGAGGCGGCGAACCTCGCTGGCGACGGTCTCGAGGTGCTCGTCGTCGGCGGGCAGCACGCCGTCCTGCATGGCCTCGACCGTGGCGAGCATCGCCATGAGCGGGGTGCGCAGCTCGTGGGCAACGTCGCTCGTGAGGCGGTGCTCGAGCTTGAGGTCGCGCTCGAGCGAGGTCGCCATGTCGTCGAACGTCTCGCCCAGCTGACCAATCTCGTCGTCACCCACGATGCCCGTTCGGGCCGTGAGGTCGCCCGAGCGAATCTGCGAGGCGGTCGAGGTAATCGACTTGATGGGCTTGGCGAGCTTGCGGCTCACCATGACGCCGGCGATGACGGCGAGCAGCACGGCCACGAAGCCCGCGTAGACCACCGCGTTGTACGAGAGGGTGCGGAACTCCGCGTCGCCCTTCGTGAGCAGCGCCTCGCTGCCGTAGGCCCACAGGCGAACGGAGCCCACGGTCTGGCCGCTCATGGTCACGATGCTCTTGTCGACCACAGACTCGGCGTTGGTGGGGGCCAGTGAGGTCGCACGGGTGCGCGTGCCCGAGACGGACGCGCTGGTCTGGGCGGCGGGGTCGTCCTCGTGCTCGGAGCCGCGCGACCACGTGTCGTCGTAGATGATGTTGTCGTTGGCGTCTGAGACCTGGACGCCAACCTCGCTCGAGATTGACGAGGACTGCACCGAGCGCTCGACGTCCTCGTCGTTCCAGCCGGTGGTGGCGTCATAGGACTCCCCCAGGCTCTCGGCGATGACCGCGGCGTAGCGCTCCATGTTGGAGCGCGTGTACTTCATGAACTGGGCCTCCCAGTTCACGGCCAGCACCACAACGAGAATCACCGCCGTCATGCTCGAGACGGCGGCGAACATCAACGTCATCTTGCCGCGATACGACATGTGGCGCGGCTTTTGGTTGGAGAGCGTCTTCCACGACGCCTTCGAGGCATCAGAAGTCCTGAGCGCCTCGGGGATGTCATCCGCGGGGCGCTCCTGACGAATCTTCTTGCCTACAACGAACTTAGCGGGAACCAACTGGCCTCCCCCTCAGTTGTAGTTCTACTTGTCGCTCTTCTTCTCGGGCTCGGGGGCGTCGAAGCGATAGCCCACGCCGTGAACCGTGTAGAGCCAGGTGGGGTTGCGCGGGTCGTCGCCGAGCTTGGCGCGCAGGTTCTTGACGTGCGAGTCGATGGTGCGCTCGTAGCCCTCGAAGTCGTAGCCCAGGACCTTCTCGACAAGCTCCATGCGGCTGTAGACCTGGCCGGGGTAGCGGGCCAGCGTCACGAGCAGCTTGAACTCGGAGGCCGTGAGGTCGACCTCCTTGCCACGCACGGTGACCTTGTGCGCCGAGATGTTGATCACGAGGTCGCCGTAGTCGAGCACCTCGAGCGTGGGCTCGTTGTCGACGCGGGCGCGGCGAAGCAGCGCGCGCACGCGGGCAACGAGCTCGCGGGGCGAGAAGGGCTTCACCAGGTAGTCGTCGGCACCAAGCTCGAGGCCGATGATGCGGTCCTCGACCTGGTCCTTGGCGGTGACCATGATGATGGGCACGTCGGACTGGTCACGAATGGCGCGGCAGACGCGCTCGCCGGAGAGCTTGGGGAGCATGAGGTCGAGAACGACGAGGTCAAAGCCGTGCTTCTCGAACTCGTCGACGGCGGCCTGGCCGTCTCCGACCGAGCGCACCCAGTAGCCCTCGCGCTCAAAGTAGGCGGCGACGGCCTCGCGGATGGCCTTCTCGTCCTCGACCAGCAGAATCTTCTTTGTGTCCGAAGCCATGACGGCCTCCCTGTCAGCATTAGCGCCGCGACGCTCGAAACGAAGCGGCATTCCTATTCACAAAGTTTACCCCATCGGGGCACCTCGATAACCATCTTGGCCGCGAGCGGCGCAAACGCCCAGCTAGAGCGCCCAGGCGCGCACCTGGACGGACGCCGGGTAGCCGGTCTGCTCATCCTTGACGGTGGCAAAGGTCACAAAGGTCGAGGTGGTTCCCATGCTTGCGGGATAGTCGCCGTAGTCGAGCGCGCGGCTGGGGGCAGCAAGCGTGGCATAGGTCTGGGCGTTGGTGTCGACGATCACGTGGCCTGCGCGCGTCTTGATGAGATAGACGCCGCCCTTGCCCGCGCACACCGCGGCCGGCTCGCGCGGCAGGGCCACGAAGGAGCCGTCGCCCGAGCCGATGTAGGTGCCCATGTTGCCCAAAAGACCACCCGTGCCGTAGTTGGCCTCGATGGAGAAGACGAAGTTGCCGTCCATGAAGGTGGCATACATGGGCGAGACGGACGCCGGCAGCACCAACTGGTTAACCTGCGTGGACAGCCCGCTCTCGAGCGTGTAGGCCGTGATGCCAAAGTAGCGGCCCTCGCTCGCGCGCACGCGCGGCACAAGCGTCACGTTGCCGTCCGAGACGGTGGGGGCGCAGGCAAAGCGGCCAGAGGAGCGCACGACCTCGTCGGCCGAGGAGGCACCTGCCTGCCACAGGTAGCACGAGGAGTTCTCGCTTGTCTTGCTTCCGCTGGTAGAGGGCATCACAAGCCAGATGACGCTCGAGCCTGAGCAGCACACGAGCGGCGGGTCGTAGTCTGCGTCGGCCTTCCACAGCGTGTTGACCGTGCCCAGCGCACCGTCGGCAAGGGAGGCAGCGAACAGGCGCCACTCATGACTCACGATGTCGAGCTCAGACCACGCGAACACGGAGTCAGAGCACTGCGCGTCATAGATCACGAAGTTGCCGCCCGTACGCGCCACGTCTACCAGCACCACGTTGGCGCCCGAGGCAACCGAGATGGCTCCGGCGCTCGTCATGGCCGAGGGCGTCTGGCTGGGAACCACGTAGGGCTTCCAGGAACCCTCGCTGGGGCGCAGCGTGCATCCCAGCGGCAGGTTCCACGAGCCGGCCTCGGCAAGCGACGTGGTGCCCTTACCGTCCTCGGCCTGACTGTAGGAGCCCTCGATGTCGCCGGAGCCCACCACATAGGTTGCCGTACCCGAGTCGACGACGACCGGGTCGGACGTGGTCTCCGCGGGCTTCGAGCAGCTCGACAGCACCGACACGGCCGCGGCGCCCGCGGCGGTCGCGGCCGTGCCCGCCAGGAACGAGCGGCGCGATATGTTGGGAAGGATCGACATGGGTCCCTTACGCCTGGGCCGCGGCACGGGCCGCGGCAAGGCCAACCGTAAGCTGGTCTGCGCAGGAGGTCTTGCGCGGGCCGCAGGTGTTGCCGGCCAGGATCTGCGAGATCTCGTCGACGGAGTGGCCGGCGACGAGCTTGGAGATGGCCTTGAGGTTGCCGTTGCAGCCACCCTCGAAGGAGACCTGCTCGATGGTGTTGCCATCGTCGGACAGGCCGATGTGAATCATCTGAGAGCAGACGCCGCGCGGGCGGAAGTCATAGCTAAACATGTATCTCTCCTTGGTTAGACAGGCGGAGCCGTGCCGAGAAGTATCCCCGCTTCCCGGCACGGCGATTCAGACGGTTGCCTGCCCCACGTGGAACACGGGGACGGGGCGGCTGGCCTACTCGAACGACAGGTCCTCGAGGCGGTCGAAGACGCGGTCGATGCGGGTGAGGAAGTCCCACGGGTCAAAGATCTCGTCGAGCTTCTCGGCGGGAACGGTGCAGCGCGGGTCGGCCTCGAGGCGCTCCTTGAAGGTGGGGCCGCTCACGCAGTCCTGCACCTCGTGCCAGGTGGCCATGGCGTTCTCCTGAACGATGGCGTAGGCCTCCTCGCGCGTGATGCCCGTGTCGACGAGGGCGAGCAGCACCTTGGAGGAGTAGATGAGGCCACGGGTCTTGTTGAGGTTGGCCATCATGCGGGCCGGGTAGAGCTGCAGGCCGTCAATGACGCGGATGAGACACTGGAACATGTGGTCGAGGGCAATGAAGCTGTCGGCCTGCGCCACGCGCTCGGCGCTGGAGTGCGAGATGTCGCGCTCGTGCCACAGGGCCACGTTGTCAAAGGCAACCTGGGCGTTGGCCTTGACCACGCGAGACAGGCCGCAGACCTTCTCCATCGTGATGGGGTTGCGCTTGTGGGGCATGGCCGAGCTGCCCTTCTGGCCCTTGCGGAACGGCTCCTCGGCCTCGAGGGTGTCGGTCTTCTGGAGGTTGCGGACCTCGGTCGCGATGCGCTCGCAGGTGGCAGCCGTGGTGGCGAGCACGCCGGCGAGGTAGGCGTGGTGGTCGCGCGAGATGACCTGCGTGGACAGCGGGTCGTGGACGAGGCCGAGGTGCTCGCAGACGTACTCCTCGACGAACGGGTCGATGCTCGAGTAGGTGCCCACCGCGCCCGAGATGGCGCCAAAGGCAACGTTCTTGCGGGCGTCGCGCAGGCGGTCGAGGTCGCGCTTGAGCTCCCAGGCCCAGGAGCCAAACTTCATGCCAAACGTCATGGGCTCGGCATGGATGCCGTGGGTGCGGCCGGCGCACAGGGTGTTGCGCTCCTCGAAGGCACGGCGCTTGCAGATCTCGCCCAGCTTCTGGACGTCCTCGATGATGAGGTCGCAGGCCTGGGTGAGCTGGTAGCACAGGGCGGTATCGCCAAGGTCTGAGCTCGTCATGCCGTAGTGGACCCAGCGGCTGGGCTTGGGCGTGCCCTCCGGGACGTCGGCGTCGATGTACTCCTTCATGTTGGTGAGGAAGGCGATGACGTCGTGGCGGGTGACCTCCTCGATTGCGTCGACCTCCTCCTTGTTGAACTTGGCGTGGTCGCGGATCCAGGCGGCCTCATCCTTGGTGATGCCGCAGGCACCGAGCTCGGCCTGCGCCTCGCAGGCGAGCACCTCGATCTCCTGCCAGATGGCGTACTTGTTCTCGAGCGAGAAGATGTTGCCCATTTCGGGACGGGTGTAGCGATCGATCATGCGGCTCCTCCTGTGCGGTCGCGGCTGGCCGGCGTGTCTTTTGCACAACACTTTGATTTTAGCGCGATGAGCTGGGAGGGCGCGAGTGGGGCGGCCATGGAGAGGGCAACTTAACGGGCTTCGCGCCAAACTTCGCGCCCAACCTAACAGCTGCGGAGTTGGGCAAAAAACAAACGTTAGGTTACTGCGAAGTGTGGCGACCATCAGGCCCGGCGCACTTCTCGCACAAAATAGCGGGCCGAGAGGCAATGCCTCCCGACCCGCGAACATGCTGGTACGCCATCAGGGATTCGAACCCTGGACCTTGGGATTAAAAGTCCCCTGCTCTAACCAGCTAAGCTAATGGCGCGTGCTCTCTAATTCTAGCCGATGTGCAGCGGTCGTGCCGACTCGGGACAGCGGACGGGCACGGCCGGCCCCTTCGCTACTCCCAGCTCCACTGGCCATGGATGAAGATGGGCTCCTCGGTGCCATCGGCCTTGATGCCCGTGATGTCGAGGTCGTCGGCGCCGATCATGAAGTCGACGTGCTGGGCGCTCTCGTTGACGCCATGGGCCATGAGCTCGTCCTTGTCCATGTCCATGCCGCCCTCGTAGCACTCGGGGAAACCCATGCCCAAGGCAAGGTGACAGCTCGCGTTCTCGTCGTAGAGGGTGTTGTAGAAGAGCAGCCCCGTCTGACGGATGGGCGTGTTCTTGGAGATGAGCGCGCACTCGCCCAGGTAGTGGGCACCCTCGTCAGTCTCGATGATGCTGCGCAGCACGTCTACGCCCTTCTCGGCACCAAAGTCGACGACGCGGCCCTCCTCGAACCTCAGCCAGAAGTCGCGAACGACGGAGCCGTTGTGGACGAGCGGCAGGGCGGAGTGAACCACGCCGGAGGTACGGGCGCGGTCGGGCGAGGTGAACACCTCCTCGGTGGGCATGTTGGGGAAGTAGAGCGAGCCGTCGCGGAGCTTGCCGGCGCCGCCCTCCCACACGTGCCTGGGCGTCAGGCCAACCACGAGGTCGGTGCCGTTGCTCGAGGTGTAGTGGAGCACGTCGTAGTGGGCCTCGTTGAGGCGGCGCTTGCTCTTGGCGAGCATGGCGTTGTGGGTCTCCCACTCGCTCTCGGGGTCATCGGCCACGCGCGTGGTGTCGAGAATGGCAATCCAGAGGCGGTACATCGCCTCCTTGTCGGAGAGCTTGGGGAAGACCTTGCGGGCCCAGGCGAGCACCGGGGCGCCGGCGATGCACCAGGCGTTGCCGCCAAAATCGAGGCCGCGACGGTACTCGGCACACTGGCGGTGCGAGGCCAGCGCGCGGGCGGCGGGCTTGGAGGCGTCGACGCCGAGCATGGCGTCTGGGTCCTCGCCGTCGATCCACAGGAAGGCGGCACCCTCGCGGGCGAGCGAGTTCATCTGCTCGGCCTTCCAGCCCGGAAGCTGCTGGAAGCGCTCGAGTGGGCAGGAGTCGTACTCGAGGCGCGTGAGCTCGTCGTCGCACCAGATGTGGGTCACGTGACCAGCTCCGGCCTCGTAGGCAACGCTCGTGACGATGCGCACGAACTTGAGGCTCTCGACGGGCGCGGTGATAACGAGCTCCTGGCCCGGCTTGAGCGCAACGCCGCGTGAGACGAGCAGCTCGGCGTACTGGCGAAGCCTGGGCTGAAGGCGGCGCATGGCAAGCATGCACTCCTCGTCGGTCATGGGAAGAGAGGCCATGATGGTCCTTTCGTTCTTGGTATGTCAGGCGCTTGCGCGCCGATACGTCTTGGCGGCCGCGGGCGCGGCCACAGGGTTGTTACCCCTTGGCGCGGAGATGTAGTCGAGAGAACCGTTCGCAGAAAAACGCAAAAGCCCCGGCACCTTGAAGTGCCGGGGCCTGCCGTTTCTGGAGCGGGCAACGGGATTCGAACCCGCGGATGACGGCTTGGGAAGCCGTTGCCTTACCACTTGGCGATGCCCGCGCTATGGAGCGGTTTTGTCCGCGCCGCCTGTTCAGTGTACCCAGCGCGGCGGGTTTGGGCAAGTTGGCGGGCGCGATGGCTCGATTCTGGTGTCAGTCACGCAGGGCCGTTGGTGATTGGACGCGCGGGTCGAGGAGGGTGCCATCACCTGGCCCTGGATTCAGTTTTATCACCTCGGTTATTTGCATAACCACCAGCCCGGCACGCGCTGGGGACTCCAGATGCGCCGCCCACCGAGAAACGCACGGAGTGGTTGGCGCGAACAAGCGATTTACCTGCGGTGTCAGGTCTGTATCAGCACGCTCACGGGTTTGTGTTTGATGCCCTTCCTATGCTGCTCCCAACGAATCGGCCAAGAAGAGGGGAGTGCCATGGAAGCTAAGCGCTTGTCATCACATAGCCCGGGAGCAGCAAACGGATTGTCCCTGTCCAAAGGCGGGGACGGAGGCATCGCTATCGTGCCCTGCCCTGGGTTAAAGGAAGTGTTTGGGGGAGCGTCCGACGCAAGCGATCAGCGCAGCTGGCGCTCGCGTCCCGAGGCCTGGCCCATGCCCATGCCCCTGCCGGACTCGACCCGATTGGTCGTCCGATGAGGGCGGGGCAGTTCCGCGTGCCCGAGCGCAGGCGCGCGGCGAGGAGGGCACGGCAGAGCAGCGGCGAGCGCCGGCCACGAGGGAAGCGCACGTGGGCGGTGCTCGGCGGACTGCTCGTGCTGGTCTTGGGTATCGGCGGCGCGGCGCTGCTGCTTCTTGGCGGCAGCGACCTCACGGGGACAATCCTCGGCGCGGCGCGGGAGGGCAAGAGTCGCGCGGAGCTGCAGGCCGAGCTCGACCAAGAGGTGCAGGACAACATGATGACGGTGAGCGTACTCCCCTCACCGCGACTGAGCTCGAGTGGGCTGCTTGAGGTTGGCTTTGAGAACGACGCCGAGAACAAGTTCTCGCAGCGCTTCACGCTCACGCAGGACGGGGTCGAGATCTATCGCAGCGACCCGCTCGAGCCGGGCAAGCGCATCGACTCCATTCGCCTCAAGGACGTCGCGACAGGTAAGGCGATGGTCGAGGTGCAGGCCGTCGACCAGGAGAGCGGGGCAGACCACGGCTCCCCCACCGCCATCGAGGTCAACGTCGTCAATGACCCCGCCGAGACTCAAGCCGCAGATACGGCCGCGGCCGAGGGCTCGGTATAACGGCTAACCAGGTACCCCGCGGGGCTCATAGGGAGGCCCGCACGCAGAGAGGAGAGCAGCATGTTGCACGAGAGCGATCGCCCCAGGGAGGCAACGCGCGCGGCCAGGGGCTGTGCCAGGGCTGGCGTCGTCATGGTCGGCCTTACGCTCGTCGCAAGCCTCGGGTGCCCCGGCGCCGCGTTTGCCGAGGAGGTCACCCAGGGCAGAACGGGATCGACCAAGGTCACCGTCACGGCAGACAACGAGAACCTACGCTTCCGCGTTCCCACGGTCATCCCATTCGTCGCGGCAAGCGACGGCACGCTCACGGGCCCCAGCCCCGAGGCAACGAGGATCGAGAACCTCTCGGCCTTTGGCCTCAAGGTCACCAACGTGCGCGTCGAGGGCGCAGGCGGATGGACCCACTCCTCAGACGTCAACGGCGCCGACAACTCCATCGACTGGGTGCTGGGACCGCAGGGGGCGCAGGTGAGTGCCGCCGAGGCCAGCAAGGACGAGGGCACGGCCATCTCCGATACCAAGTGGAACATGACCTACCAGAGCGACAGTACCGAGACAGATGACATCCTGCTCCACACCTCGGGAACCGTGGGCAGGGTCACGCAGGACATCAGCTCGCCCGTACACATCGGTACCGTGACCTTCACGCTGGCGCCGGGCGCACACGCCCAGTCCCAGGCAAACGATGCGGCGCAGGACGAGCCCACGCCCGAGGCGCCCACGGGTGAGCAGTCATGAGAGGCCTGGCAAAACGCCTAGCCGCGCTGTTTCCCGCCGCGTTTCTCGGCCTTCTGCCCGGCGTGGCGTGGGCGGCGGGAGGCAGCAACGACGTCACGATACGCAGGCTCGAGGAGCAGGCGCCCAATCCCCTGGCGCCCTTCATGCCCCTTGCGCAGACGGGTGTTGACGGCCAGGACTGGTGGCTCGTTGCGGGAGGTCTCGCCCTCATCGCAATGGCGCTCGTAGCCTGGCGCATAGCGAGGGGAAGGAGTCGCGATGCACACTAGGCACCTGGCACGTCTTGGTCTTGGGATGCTGTCCGGCGCCTGCGCGCTGGCCCTTGTCATGGCTCCGGCAGGCGCAAGGGCAGATGACATCGACTACTTCTGCGAAGACGTCGTGGTCACGACGCCCCAGAGCCAACGCCCCATTGCCAGACAATCTGCCATAGCCATCCAGTCATCGCCGGTGGGCACCTGGGTCGAGGTCAAGCGCAGCACGTCGGCGACAATCATCCAAACGTGCCTGTACTACATCTCGCCCAACGCTAACAGCGACGGCTCGGTGCAGGTTACGGTCAAGACGATCCTGCAGAACAACAACTACAACGGAGCCATCTTCTGGACCACGACCAAGACCATCTATGACAATGGCACGCAATGCGCCTTCATCGGCGAGGACTGGAACTCCAAGGCCTATCACAACGAGTCAATCTCGGCCGAGGCGACCTTCGCCGTTCGCGGCGGTGGACGCCACCGCATCACCTCGATAGAGACGGGCTTTCGCGGCAGCTCCGAGACCTCGGCCGGCTGGGACTTCACCATCGACATCCCCTACACCATCTCGTCGAGTTGTGAGCAGGGCGGCTCCATCTCCCCCGCTGGTAACACGCTCGTGGGCGTTGGTGCCTCACAGGGGTACAACGTCTCGGCAAACGACGGATGGCGCATCAGGGACATCGAGGTAGACGGCACGAGCGTGGGCGCGCGCAGCAACTACACCTTCACCAACGTGAGCGGCAACCACACCATACGCGCCAAGTTCCAGAAGGTCTGGAAGGTCAAGTTCGTCGACGGCATAACCGGAGAAACCCTCTTCGAGCAGGTCGTCGACGAGGGATCGGGCGCCACGGCACCCGAAGTCCCTGGCCACAATGGATGGCACTTCTCGGGATGGGACGGTAACTTCTCCCACGTGGGCAGCGACCTGACCATAACGGCAACGTACGAGCCAACCATCTCGGTGAGGGTGCCCTCGCTCATCCCCTGCCGCATCCTGGCAGACGGGTCGGTGGCCGTACCCAGCGGCTATGCCATCGAGAACCTGTCGGTGGTACCTGTGAGGGCCCAGAGCATCACCACAAGCGGCATGCCAGCCGACGCAAGCTACACGCTGCGAGACGGCGACACGGTGGTTCACGAATGGAGCGGGTCCGACAAGAACGGCAGCGAGCTGGTCATTGGTAGCTCTGCCAGCAAGGAGCTTGCGCTCAGTGTCTCGAACGTGACGGGCACGGGTGAGTGGCGGGCGCTGGCCGAGGCGGTGGCCGCGTCGGGAAACGCCCAAGAAATCTGCACCATCACCTACACCTTTGAGGCAGCACCATGAGAGGAGGTCCCCGGCGGCCGGGACGCGCTTCCGGCCGCCGCGGGCCACGCGGCTTGGCAGCGTTCCTTGGAGCGGTCGTTCTCGCGGGCCTTGCTCTCATCCTGGCGGGAGGGCAAAGCATTGGTCCGTGCCTCGTCTCCGAGTTTCGCTACCAACAGGCAAGAGATGCCCACGACGCCATGGACGCCGGTGGGAGCTCCGAGAAGGAGGCCCGGAAATGGGACGACCCCAACCAGGCCGCCTGGCTCAGCGTAGATGGAACGCCCATCGACTATCCGGTGGCCCAGGGGGCCAAGCAGGAGCCCGGGTTCTACCTCGCCCATGATCTTTGGGGACAGCCGTCACAGGTAGGATGCCCCTACCTGGACTGGCGCTGCAGCGTCGCAGATACCCACGCCCTCATTTACGGTCATCGGGTTGGAACCACCGACCTGCAGTTCTCTCCCATCGCCAACGCTTGGGACCAGGGGGTCTTCGACGCCCTTGGAGCGGCCACGCTCGAGACGCGAACGGGCACGAAATCCTACGTGCCCTGCTTCGCCCTCAAGGTCGACAAGTCATACGAGCAGATCCAGCGCTTCTCGATGAATCGAGATGAACTGCGCTCGTGGCTCGAGGACATGCTCGGCGAGGCATCGGCCGCAAGCCCGCTCGCACAAGACCTGTGTCGACATGCCACAAAAGCACTCACGCTGGCCACCTGTGCCTCATCACAGGCCGGCCAGCGTGAGAGAACGCTGCTCGTATTTGTTGGGACGTCCGCCTAGGAGCGCCTGATGGCCTCGAGCACGAGGGCGGCAACGTCCTCTACGCGCTCGGGGTTCACGCACTCGGGAACGTCATCGGCGGTACCGGCGCAGGCGCGCGACTCGCCGGGACCCATGCCCATGATGGTCACGGAACGGAGGTGACGGCGCATGAACATCGTGGCATCGCTGTTTGCCCACGGACGAGCAGCCTGGCCGAGGGCCATGTGCAGGTCGTCGGCGACGGATTGGAGAACGTTGCCAAAGCGACGGTCGCTGCGGCGCGGGGTGCCATAGCCCTCTTGTGTGAGCATCGTGAGGTCACCGGCACCAACACAGTCGAGGTTGATGACGATGGCGCCGCGCAGGGCCTTGCGGTGGGCGGCCACGAACTCGGCGGCACCGGCGTTGCAGAGGTTGGAGGCACCCGTGGCAACGAACCAGATGTCATGGGTCTTCAGGTCGTCGTCACCCATGGCGAGGATGGCATCGCGCAGGTCGCGGTTGTTGGCAGAGGCGACAAACTCCGAGGGAGCCGGGGCCTCGACGCCCTCGTAGGACGAGAGGTCGTAGGACTGATCGGCCTGCTGGCCGGACGCAGGGGCAACATCGGAAGCCTGGGTCTGCTGCTCGACGGGCTGTTCGCTTTCGGCATCGTCGCTAGAGCCACGACCGGGAACGGACGGGAGCTTGTCCTTGAGCTTGCGCAGGTTCACGTTGAGCGCGGCGCCGCCCTTCCAGTGGCCGCCCTGGCTGTCGTTGCCAAAGTTGTCCCACGAGCCGATGTTCTCGCCCGAGGTCTTGGCATCGTAGTTGTCATCGACGCCCAGCCACTCGGACATCGACTCCTGCTGCTTGTTCTTCCTGCCAAGGAAGCCAAGGCCGCGGTGGCCAGAGGCCTTGGCAGTCTGGGGAGTGGCGGGCTGCGGAGCCGCGGGGGCGCTCAGGACCTCGATGTCATCCGGCGCGGTGGGCTGAACCTGCTGGCGCGCGGGAGCCGTAGCCACGCGGGTGGCCTGCTGGCTGGCATCGGCGAGGCGCTGGGCCATCTGTGAGCGGGACGGAAGCTGCTGCTGAGCGGGCGCGGCATAGGCTCCGAGGGCGTCAATGCCAGAGTTCTTGGGGTCGGGCAGATCGAACAGGGCCGCACGGCGAGCAACGTTGGAGACGTTCTGCCTGCGCGTGGGCTTGTAGGAGCTCTTGCCCCAATCGGGGTCGGAGATGGCCGCGGGGGCAGGGCGCGTAGCACGGGGAGCCTCGGAGGCGTCGTTGGCATCCTCGGGGGCCATGATGAAGAGGCCTGAGTGATCCGTCTCAGTGAGGGGACCCTCCTCGGCGTTCTGGCCGTCCTCGAGCTGGCTCATGTCGGCCTGGACATTCGCGGCAGGCGCCGTCTCAGAAACGTCTTCCGTGTCGATACGCGGGGCGGAGACGGGCTCCATCGGGCGAGTGGCACCAGCGGGCTCGTCATCGGAGGCGGGGGCGTCCTCGTCCTTGGTGGGCTCAGGCGCGGCCAGGTCGCGCGTCTCGTCGGAAGGAACGACTACGGGCTCGGCCGCACGGGTGGCGTCGACGTCACCTGGAGTGAAATTGTCCGCGGGAGCAGCCTGGGGCTCGGGCTCGTCCTCGGCGGCAACGTCAAAGGAGCGGGTATCATCGGCCGGCTCGGAGACAGGTGCCGGCACGGGCTTGGGAGCAGGCTTTGCCACGGGGACCATGCGGACCTCGGGCTCGATGTAGGTGATGGAGCAGGTCTCGGGAAGAATGCCAAGCTCGCGAATCACCTGCTCGCCATGGCGAACGCCCACGACCTCCTCGACGACGCGGCGCATCTCGGGCTCGGCGGGCTCCTGCTCGGGCTCGTCGGCCTGTTCCTCGGCGGCCTCAGCGGCCTCAGCAGGCTTGAGGCCACCCTTGCCCTGCGTCACGCGATCGAGCACGCCAAGCATGGCGGCCACGGAAGACTTATTGTCAACAGCGCCGGAGGTGTAGGGGGTAAAGCGGCTGGCGATGATGCACGCACCCCAGATCACGAGCGGCAGGGAGGCAATGATGCCAATAATCCAGAAGGTGCGGCGGGCGGCCTCGGGAAGGAAGACGAACAGCTGCAGGATCGTGCAGGCGGCAACGGCGATCATGAGGTACATCGAGTAGGAGGCGAGGTACTTCTTGATAACCGCAATCTTTGGGTTGGCCAGGGGGTCAACGCGCGCCGTGTCGTAATGGGCAACGATCACGATGGGGCGGTTACGCAGCTCGGGCTCGACCTCGGCCTCGCGATAGCCAACCACGTTCTGGCTGTGGGCGCGCGACCCCAGCTTGCCAAAGACGTCCTTGCCGCTGCGGACCATGCTCAGCAGCGCGATGGAGCCAAAGACAAGTACGAGGCCAATGATCGTGGTGACGATGTTGCCCAGACCAACGAGCAGCATGCCAAGGAACATCGCCACGAGGGTCGCGCCATAGGGAAGTTTGCCCAGGCTCGGGGCAGTAAAGTCCTGAATCTCAGGGGCAAGGCCCTGAGCTGCGAACTCATCGGCCAGCTTGTGGGCGCAATCGAGCTCTTCCTGGCTTCCCGCGGGCGCAATGCCAACTTCGGTATTAAGACGCTCGAGGTAATCCTTCGTGATGCTCATCCGTTCACCTTCCAAATAGCGGCTGGCCGCTAGGTACAGTCATGCTAGAGAGTATACGTCTACCTCGCACATTCGCGGGACCGGGGGCAACTCCTGCACACGACCAGCGCCGCGGGCAGCGACTATCCCCCGCCCAAACGCATCGAAGCGCTCGTCTACGCAGGCGTGACGCCGCTCGTTGCCACACGGGCGAGCACGCCCTGATACTTGCGCACCACCGCATCGGCATCGGCGGCCTTGGCCGCAGACTCCGCATATTTCTGGCGCTCGGCAGACGTAAGACGGGCGTAGGAATCCACAAAGATGTCTGAGAGGTTTGCGGGCAATGTGGCGGCAAACGTGGCGGCCTCGGCATCAGCGGCGTTGTACTGGCTCACAAGCTGGCCCGCGCGCTCGAAGTCGCCCGAGACCACGGCCGAGTCGGCGTCGAGCATAAGCTGGGCAGCCTCGGCCCTCTTGGCAACATAGGACTCGTAGACGGCGTAGTCGGCATCGCCAAATGCTTGCTTTGCCTTGCCAAGAAGGTCGCTCGCCTCGGCAATGAGCGACGCTGCCTCGTTGTCGAGCGACACGGCAACGTTGGCATCTTGGATCTGCGTCTGCTCGCCCGCGAGGAACCGGGCGTATTCGTTTGCGGCGTCGCTCGCGGCCTTCGCCTTCTCGTCGGCGCTCTCAAGCCTGTCCCGCACCTGACCAAGCAGCCCCAGCGCAGACGAGACCGCATCGTCGACGTCCACGATCACCTCACCGGCGCCAATCATCCCACGGCGTGCCTCGATGGATGCAGAGAGGGCGTCGAGCACCTCCCTCCCGGAGTCGTCGAGATGGTCGGCCAGGGCCTGGGCGCGTTCGAGGTGAGACGAGGCCTCCGTGAGCAACGAGGTCGCGGAGTCAATCTTTTCCGAGAGCCCCTCATGGGAGGAGGTGTCACCGCCAATCTGGGACGAGACGGCCTCGTTGAGCGGAACGATGGCGGCGTCGGCCTGGGCAACGCAATCGATGGCATCGCCAAGCTCGGCTTTTGCCCTTGAGGCGCTCGAGAAGTGGCTCCACAGGAGATAGCCGGCGCCTCCAAGGGCGCCCACCACGAGCACCACGATGAGGGCGCGCAGGCCAAGGGGAGTCGCCACGCGGCCACGCGGGCGAGCGCGGCAGCGGTGCGGGCGGGCAAAGGAGCCCGCTCGGTGGGAGGCATCATGCAAGCCGCGAGCGGCGTCACGCCTGCTTCTTTTCACATTCGTCCCCTCGCGCAAGCGCCGCGGCGCATAAAGCTTCATAATCTACGAGAGACGGGACACTAACCCGTCCACCACATGGTACCAGCATGAAGACGGGCCCACTCAAGGCAGGGGGAACGGCATGGCTAGGCAGTCGTCAAAAAAGGGGCAGACGCTCGGACATCGAGACATCACGCGCGCTCGTGTGGCCTTCAGGTTTCTCGACAGCAGCACGGCCCTGAACACCGACTACATCTATGACCACTTCTACAAGGGCTCGGTGACAAAGACCTCGCTGCACAAGACGCTCAAGCGCGACCGCGACGAGCTGGCAAGCGAGGGCATCTACTTAGTCGAGGAGCAGGACGGCACCGCCAAGAAGTGGCAGCTCGACGAGCGGCGCACGCGCAGCGACAAGATCCTCAGCAAGAGGCCGGCCATTCCCAGCGATGACGAGCTTCTGGCCCGCGGCTTCATCAAGTCGGACATCGACAAGCTCAAGATCATCGAGGAGTACGAAAAGAACCTCGACGACGCGGCTTGCATCTACGCCACCCTCATGCGCGCCCTTCTCGACGACCCACAGACCACCAGCCCGCGCGACCTCGGCTTTGCCATCGCCCGTCTGGCGCTGGGGACGGGCCGCGGCACCGGAGGCGTTGCCCCGCAGAAGGCTCCCTCTGAGGGTGGCAGGCACCTCTCCTACTTCACCAAGGCGCGCTACGAGCGCAAGCCCATCAAGATGATGTATCGCGCCAAGGCCGACGACGCCGCCATCGAGCGCGTCCTCAAGGTCTACGGGCTCTTCACGTTCCAGGACGGCATCTACGTGGTTGGCTCACGCTCCAAGAAGAACGAGGCCGACAGCATCCGCACCTTTAACCTCGAGCGCGTCGAGGGCGAGCCCATCATCCTCGAGGACGAGCCCACCTACGAAATCCCCGCAGACTTCAGCGTCGACAAGTACCGCAAGCTTCCCTTTGAGATTGGTCCCGGCGACAGCGAGGGAAGGTCAATCAGCGTCACGTTCTACTTCCAGCGCGGCGTCAAGGAAAGCCTGCCCGACCGCATCAAGAAGCGCGACTCGTTCAAGACCCACCAGGGCGGCAGCGCAGAGCTCACACTCCACGGCGTGCGCGACATCGACAGGGCCGCGCGCTGGGCAATCACCATCGGAGCCATACCGCTCGACCCACCTGAGCTTGTGGGCAAGTGGGAGGAGCTTCTCGAGGAGGCACGGTCATGACGGACAAGCCAAAGAGGCGCGGGCCGGGGCGTCCGCGCGAGCATCGCCTCGCCGAGGACCTCGCGGTGGCGCTGACGCTGCAGCGAAACGGCTACGTCACCAGCTATGGCGACCTCGCCCAGCTGCTCATGCCCAACGAGGACTACGAAAAGGCAAAGGCACGAATCCAGGAGATCGTCGAGAACCTCGACAACACGAGCAGCCTTGGCGAGGGCGACTCCAAGCCCATCAACATCGTCACCAGCACCATCAACTCGGACACGGACAAGCGCGTCGTCTCGCACATCAACGATGAGGGAAGGCCTCGCGCCCGAGGCATCCGCCTCTCCCCGCAGCAGGCCGCGGCGTGCAGCGAGGCCTTCTGGCGCCTGGGCGTTCCGCGCACCAACATGACCCGCGCAATCATCGAGAAAACGCTCTACCCCGAGGGCCTCGAGCTCAAGCCCGCCGACAACGAGTCCCTTCTCGAGAGTAACGAGCTCGTCTACCTCAAGTACTGCGCCTACTCCATCATCAAGGCCAAGCCCGGCAGGGACGAGAACCACGTGAGGCAGCTCCCCGTCAGCTTCCTCTATGACGGCGAGAACGACGCAGACTTCAAGCGGAGGTCGACGCGCCTCGTCATTCCCCTCACGATTCGCCTCAAGGACGGCGAGTGGGACATCGACGCCTTCGATTGCGACGCAAGGGATAACCGCACCTACCAGCTGAGCCGCATCACCGACCTCAAGCTTGTGGGCTCATGCAGCAGGGACGCGGACTATCGGGAGGCCGTGGCCTCCCAAGCACCCTGGGAGTGGGACGAGAACGACTACGTGAGCATCACGTACCTGGACCCCGCAGACGTCGACTCGCTCAACTTCCTCCTCTCGCTTGACGGCGCGGCCTATTCGCATGAGGAGAACGGTCTGTCGGTAGTCAAGATTCCCTACAATCGCGGCGACTGGCTCCCCCGCCAGCTCCTCTCGCTGCAGGGCAAGATCAAGATAGACGAGAGCGGCAAGAAGGCCCCGGAGCTTATCGAGGAGATGCAGGAGGTCGCCAAGCACGACCTGCTGGAAGCGAAGAAGGTCCGCGCCCGCAAGGCGCCGGCCGCCGAGAAGTAGGCGCGCCCCGCCGCCAGCAAGACGAGGACGCAACACCAGTTAGCACTCAAACGCAAGGGCGCCCGGTGCGAGACCATCCGCACCGGGCGCCCTGCTCGTCTACTTGTGGCTCGCGCACCAAGACTCGAGGTAGCGGCCAATCGTGTCGGTCCCCAGCGTCGTCACGTTCGAGGTGGGCATCGACTTGAGAAACACCTTGCCATAGCCCTTCGAGCTCACGCGGCTGTCGGCAAGCACGAGCACGCCCGAGTCGCTCGACGAGCGAATGAGGCGTCCCGCCGCCTGCTTGACGGCCAGCACCGCCTCGGGCAAGCTCCACCTGCGCCATGCGGCGCGGTCGCGCTCGCCACGCTCCTGCACGAGCGGATCCTTGGGGCTCGCAAACGGCAGCTTGGGAATCACCACGCAGCGCAGCGTATCGCCCGACGCGTCAAAGCCCTCCCAGAACGACTTGAGCGCCATGAGCGACAGGCTTTGGTCCTCGATGAAGCGCCTGCTCAGGCGGCGCACGGAGGAGCCCCTCTCTTGCATGGCAACCGAGAGGCCGCGCTCGGCAAGCCTTGGCTCGAGTTTGGAATATGCCATCTCCATCTCGCGGCGGTTGGTGAACAGCGTGAGCACCGAGCCGCCCATCGATACGTGCACGTCAAACAGCAGTTCGACGAGGGCGTCGAGGTAGCCGCGCTCGCGCGGATCGGGCAGGTCCCTCACGGCCACGACGCTCATGTTGCGGTCGAAGTCGTAGCACGAGGGCAGCGAAACCTCGCGGTGCTGCGACGCGTCAAGGCGCGAGAGGCCCGTGGCGTCGTTGAAGTGGGCAAAGTTGCCGTCTACGCTCATCGTGGCCGAGCTGAACGTGACGCTGCGCATCTCGGGGTACCAGCGGTTGGCAAGCTCGGCGCCAATGTCGAGCTTCTCGGCCACCAGACGCTCGCTACCCACGCGACGCTGCGTCATGGGCAGCTCGGCATAGAAGACGTAGGAGTCGTCGGTGGCATCGGTAATGACCTCCGCGGAGGCAATGAAGTCGCGCAGCTCGCGTACGGCGTCGTCAATCTGGGCGGCCACGGGGTTGGCCGGGTTGTCCTCGCTCGAGGTAAGCCCCGATATGATCTTGCCCGCGCCCTCGAGGCCGTGGCGCACGCCATCGAGCCTGCGCACGAACTCGCCCGCGGCCTGCACCACGTTGGCCCACTCGTCGCTTGCGCGAACGTCCTGGCCCAGCCATAGCGTCGCCATGTCGTAGCCGCCACGCGAGGCCAGGTTCGAGAGCTTTCGCACCTCGTCGAAGAAGTCTGCCGAGGACACCATGGCCGAGCTCGCTGAGCTCGCGGCCTTTGACAGCAGCCCCATCGCGGGCGTTGCCGCCTCGTGGGACGAGGCAAACGAGAGCGCCGTGCCAATGGCACCCGTCTTTGAGCCGCCGAGCTGCTCGAACAGCAGACGCACGCGCTCGGCGGAGACCTCGCGCGCCCACTGGCGACGCGCCTCGCTCTCGAACGAGTGGGCCTCGTCGATGACCCAGTTGCGGATGGGCGGAAGCACCATGCCGTCTGCCTCGACGTTCTTGAGCAGCAGTGAGTGGTTCGTCACCACAACGTCTGCCGCGGCAGCGCGGCGGCGCGCGCCATGGAGCAGGCAGAGGTTGGGGAAGAACGGGCAGTCGCGGCGCTTACAGTCCCTGTAGGTCGTGGTTAGCAGGCGGCGCGGCACGCTCCCCCATCGAATGCCAAGGGCATCGATGTCGCCCTCGACGGACTGGCACACGTAGGCATAGGTTACGGCGATGGCCGTCAGCATGTCGGCGGCAACGACGTTGCGCGAGCGGCCGTTGGTCATGGCCTCCTCGATGGGAAGGTCTGCCGTAACGGCGCGGTTCAGGCGGTTGAGACAGGGATAGTGGTCATATCCCTTGAGGCAGGTGTAGGTGAGGCCATCGGGAAGGGCGGCGGCGAGCGCGGGCAGCTCGTGAGTCACGAGTTGGTCGGTGAGTGCGTTGGTCTTGGTGGCAACGCCGCAGGTGACGTTGTTGAGCTTGGCATAGATCGCAAGCGGCAGCAGGTAGGCCATCGACTTGCCCACGCCCGTCCCCGCCTCGATCGCGCGAAACGTCTGGGTCTCGAGCGCCTCGCGCACCTCCTGGGCCATGTCGGCCTGGCTCGGGCGCGGCTCAAAGCTCTCATACATCTTGCTCACCACGCCCGAGGGCCCAAAGGCACGGGCGATCTTCTCGGCGCTCGGGGCATGGGGCATGACCTCGGGGTTATCGACGTCGGCGCGGGCTTGGGCGGGAGCGGATGCCACGAGCTTGTGACGGGCGGCAACCAGCGAGAACTCCGCATCGGGGTCCTCGAGCGCCAGGAACGACAAGATAGGGCGATAGGCCCACTCCACCTCGGGCTGCATGCTGGAGAGCGTAGCGAGAAGGCCACGCGGCAAGTCGGTGAGGGCGCACAGGATGATGCGCCACATGCCCGTCAGCGCCTCGACGTCATCGAGGGCGCGGTGCGAGACGCTGGCGCAGCCAAAGGCCTCGGCCATGTCCTGCAGCTTGTGGGTCGCAAGGCGCGGCAGCGCGATGCGCGAGAGGGCCAGGGTGTCGACCCACAGGTCGCTGACCTCATGCCCCCCGGGAACGCGCTCGATAAAGGTGCGGTCAAAGGTCGCGTTGTGGGCAAGCACCGGGGCACCGCCCACGAACTCGGCAAGCTGGGCCACGGCCTCGCGGGGCGCGGGTGCGTCCGCCACGTCGAGGTCGGTGATGTGCGTGAGCGCCTGGATGTTCTTTGGGATTGGCTGCCCCGGGTTCACGAACGTGCGGAACGTGTCGACGATCTCGCGGCCGCGCAGGCGGGCGGCGGCAATCTCGGTCAGTTGGCACTCGGAGAACGACAGACCCGTCGTCTCGGTGTCGAGCACCACGACATCGTCCTCTATCAGGCCAAAGTCCTGCGTGCGAGCGCGCTCGGCCAGCGTGCGGTAGCCAGCCTCGACCTCCTTGGGCGTGTCGGGCAGCAAGATCTCGCCTAGCAGGTCGCGTGGCTGCGTGGCCTTCTCGATGGAATCTGACAAATGCTTCTCACTCTCTATCGACATGGCGAGGGACGGACCCATGTTGCGGAGCTGAGTCCGCGGCAAGCCCGCGCCTGGCCAAAGCTAGTTCTGGGTCGTGCGGGCACCGCGCTCGAGTGCGAGCTCAATGAGCTTGCGGCAAAGCTCCGGAAATCCCAGACCCATGCGACGGGCGGCGTCCGGCAGCAGCGACTGTGGCGTCATGCCCGGAATCACGTTCGTCTCGATGATGTAGGGAATGCCGTCCGCATCGACCATGAAGTCGCTACGCGAGGCACCCGAGCAGCCCAGCGCCCGGTGGGCCCTGCAGGCAAGCTCCTTGGCGCGCTCGACGACGTCCTCGGGCAGCTCGGGGGGGATCACGTGGTGCTTCGACGGGTCGTCGTACTTGACGCTCAGGTCGTAGAACTCGGTCTCATAGCGCACCTCGATGGCCTCGAGCGCCTGCGTGTGTTCGTTGCCCAGCACCGGCACCGTGATCTCGGTGCCCACCACGGCTGCCTCGACGAGAATCCTCGTGTCGAACTTGAAAGCCTCCTCGATGGCATCGGCGAGCTCAGAGGCCTCCTTCACGTGCGTGATGCCATAGGACGAGCCGCTCGACACCGGCTTCACAAAGCACGGCAGGCCAACGCGCCCCACCAGGTCAACGACGTCGTACTCGTCGCCCCTGAGCAGGCAGACCTCCTTTGGGGTGGGAATACCGTGCTCGCGGTAGATGTCCTTGGCCATGGCCTTGTCGGTGGCAAGGGCGCTCGCGAGCACACCAGAACACGTGTACGGTATGCCGAGAAGTTCGAGGAAGCCCTGTACGCAGCCGTCCTCGCCATAGCGGCCGTGCAGAGCCACGAAGGCAACGTCGTAACCTCCGTCGGCGATGTTGTGCACGAAGTCCTTGTCGGCGATGTCGAGCAGATCGACCTGCACAAAGCCCGCCTCGCGCAGGGCCTGGGCACTCGCCGTGCCGCTGGAGATGGACACCTCGCGCTCGTCAGACCAGCCACCACACAGAACTGCGACCTTCTTGCTTTCGATACCCTCCATGTGGTGCTCCATTCCGCATCGACACACCGCCTCTAAAACTCGAGGAAGATGCTGCGATACACTCGTTGCTGCACAATTTCGTGCATTGCCTCACTAACGTCACGCCAGAAAGGCCGCGACATGCCCCTTTATGATATCGACTCCAGCAAGTCCAAGGTCGACCTTCGCAACGTTTCCCACGAGCAGCTCGTCGAGCTCCTCGAGGGGCTTGGCTACCCCAAGTTCCGCGCGAAGCAGGTCGAGGATTGGGTGTGGAAGCACCACGTCACCGACTTCCAGGACATGACTAACGTCCCTGCCAAGCTGCGCGCCGACCTTGCCGAGCGCTGCACCCTTGGCGGAACGGTCGAGGTTGCCCGCCAGATCTCCAACGACGGCTGCCGCAAGTACCTTCTCGGCTATGATGACGGCACCCAAGCCGAGTGCGTTGGCATGCCCAACCGCAACCGCCTCGCCGTCTGCGTCTCCACCCAGGCAGGCTGCCGCATGGGCTGCGTCTTCTGCGCCACGGGCCAGGGTGGCTTCTCCCGCTCCCTCAAGGCAACCGAGATCTACGACCAGGTCATGCATGTGAGCGAGGACTTCCAAACCCGCGCCTCCTCCGTTGTCATGATGGGCCAGGGCGAGCCGTTCAACAACTACGACGAGGTGCTTAAGGCCCTGCGCATGCTCAACTCTCCCGAGGGCGCCGGCATTGGCGCACGCCACCTCACGGTATCTACCTGCGGCATCATTCCCATGATTCGCCGCTTTGCCAAGGAGCCCGAGCAGTTCACGCTGGCCGTCTCGCTGCATTCCGCCGTCCAGTCGACGCGCAACACCATCATGCCGGGCGTCAAGAAGTACACCCTCGCAAGGCTGCATGACGCCATGGCCGAGTACGTCGAGGCCACCGGCCGCCGGCCGACCTACGAGTACGCCCTCATCGGGGGAGTCAACGACAACAACCTCGAGCTTGACGCCCTGTGCGACTTCACGCGTGGCACGCTTGCCCATGTGAACCTCATCCAGCTCAACGACCTCGAGGGCTCCAAGCTTAAGCCCTCCACCGCCGAGCGTGCCGAGCAGTTTGTGCGTCGCCTTGCTCAGGTTGGCGTCGAGGCCACGATCCGTAACTCGCGCGGCAACGACATCGATGCCGCCTGCGGCCAGCTGTCTCAGAAGCACCGCATCGAGTAAGCACGAGCCTCATACATACGTAAAGAGGGGAGTAGCGAACCCATGTTCGCTACTCCCCTCTTCTATTATATGTTTCCACAGCTAGAAGCCTATGTTCTTCCATTGCTGGTCTACCCATTCCCTATTTTCTCTTGCAGCCTGCTCACTCGAGTATTGCAAGGCGGGCTCCATATAGCCCCTCAAGAGATACAGGGCGAGGTCAGACGTAACGCGTCCTGCTTGGCGCACACTATCACGCGCGCGCTCATCAAGCAGAACCTTCCAGACAAGCGAGCAGCCTGCCGAGGCAACAGCGAGGCTTCTCAGAGCTCGGGTCGCTACTCCCACGTTTCGTCCTCTTCCTCAACCTCAGCACCCGGCTGAATCTGAGCCAGGATCCTCGCTAGCTGGTCCTCATCCTTGAACTCAATCTCGATCTTGTTCTTGCCGCGAACCTGCTTGACCTTAACGTTGGTATCAAGCATGCGCCTAAGCTCTCGGGCAGCGCGCTTAAAAGACTGAGGAGCTGCCTGGCGAGGCTTTACCTCGGCGCGCTCGACAGAAAAGAGCGGAGCAAGATGTTCTGTCTGCCTCACCGTCAAGCTCTCCGTGACAACCTTCTGGGCAAGCTTGATTCGACCTTCCTCGGTTGGCACGGCAAGGATGGCGCGAGCGTGACCAGCAGTCAGCAGACCCTGCGCCATCATGTCTTGAACCTCAGCGGGAAGATCCATGAGTCTCAACGTGTTTGCGATTGCAGAACGAGACTTCGAAAGAATCTTGGCAAGACCCTCTTGGGTAAATCCCTGAGACTCAAGAAGCTGCTTGTAGCCCTTCGCCTCTTCAATGGGAGACAGGTCTGCACGTTGCAGGTTCTCAATGAGGGCAAGCTGAAACACTTCGTCATCATTGATTTCACGAACAACTGCAGGAATCTCCTTGAGTCCTGCCAGCTTGCTAGCCTGGTAGCGACGCTCGCCTGCAACAATCTCGTACTTGTTACCCTTCTTGCGAACAAGAATTGGCTGAAGCACACCATTCTGCTTTATCGAGTCAGCAAGCTCTGCAAGCGCGTCCTCGTCAAAGTTCTTGCGGGGCTGACCAGGGTTGCGAACAATCTTTTCGATTGGAAGCGTTGCCTCCGGTTCGCTGCCCGTCTCAGCATTGGCTTCGCTAATCAGGGCATCGAGGCCTCTTCCAAGTCCACCACGCTTAGCCACGACGAATCACCTCTCTAGCAAGTCCACGGTAGGCAATGGCACCCTTATTCGTTGCAGAGTACATTGCAATCGGCAGACCATGGCTTGGAGCCTCAGAAATCTTGATGCTTCGAGGAATCAGAGTCTTGAACATCTTGTTTCCAAAGTACTTCTTTACTTCTTCAACAACCTCGTTAGAAAGCGTAGTGCGCTTGTCATACATTGTCATGAGCACGCCAAAGACGTCAAGATCCCTATTCAGACTCGACTTAACGAGCTTCATCGATTCAAGAAGCTTCGTTACGCCTTCGAGTGCGTAGTACTCGCACTGAATCGGAATTAGCAAGCCGCTTGCTGCACATAGAGCGTTAATTGTCAGAAGGCCAAGTGAGGGAGGGCAGTCGATGAAAACGTAATCGAACTCATCCTTAACCTCATCAATGAGATTCTTGAGAATGCTTTCGCGTGCAATCTTGCTCACAAGCTCAATTTCCGCACCCGCAAGCTGAATAGTTGCAGGAACAACAAACACACGAGATTCTGGAGTATCGACAATGAGGTCACTGATTGGATAACCGTCGAGAAGAGCGTCATAAATGTCGTGATCGAGCTCATCCTTGTCGATACCATAGCCACTTGTTGTGTTTCCCTGAGGGTCAAAATCAATAACTAGGCACTTCTTGCGCTCTTCTCCAAGAGCTGCAGACAGGTTAATTGCAGTTGTCGACTTTCCGACGCCACCTTTTTGGTTGATAATTGCCAGAACCTTGGTAGGCTTCGTGGGATTGCTGCGTTTTACGTCCTTATAACCCATTACTTTCCAATCTACCAGTCGATTTGCTCCACTGTTTCACGTGAAACACTCATCGATTAGCCAGTGGATGATTTCGAGCCTCGCCGTTCTTTCTTGGTAGCTTTACTCTACTCTTCTTAACCTTCTTGTATACAAAGATCTCTCTATGTCCCAAATCATTTGGAAGTTCGAATGTTTCACGTGAAACATTCTCAAAACCGCACATCTGTGCAACCTTAGATGCATCAGCAAGCTCTTCGTGCTCAGGATTCGCCTTTCCAAAGAAGAGATAGCCACCCTTCTTAACGTAAGGCTCAGCATATTCAATCAAAATGTCGAGCTTTGCTAGAGCACGCGCAGTCACACCATCATAGATGCGACCAGAAGTCTTAACGAATTCTTCGAGACGCCCATGATAAGCAGAAACCCTGTCAGACATACCAAGCTCGTCAACAAACTCTTTGCATGCGTTGACCTTCTTGCCAACAGAGTCAAGTAAGTCAATGTCAAACTCACTGACGCAAGCAAGAGGAATACCAGGAAAGCCACCACCGGTACCCATATCAAGGAAACGAGCTCGTTGGTTAAGACCGATGGCCTCAGAGATAACCTTTGCAAACAGAAGTGAATCAAAAGCATGGAGGATAAGACCATCAGGCATCGTTCGAATGCTCGTAAGGTTAACGACCTCGTTCTTCTTATACATGAGATAGAGATCTGCAATAACCATCTCAATCTGAGAATTGGTCAAATTGAGTGAATAGCTGTCAGACATCTCCTGAAGCGTTCTAAGGGCATCTTTAACAGTATAGGTGGAATTAGTCACGAAAGTTGTTTTCGTGTCACAGAGAGCCTCTGAGAGACTCGAATTTAGTTCTTTGAACTCTCTTTGACTTAAAGTCATGAAGCTACCCAATCACTTTGACAAAACTTCCCGAGACGGGAACTCTTGTCAGGAACTTATGTCTGAGTTTGATTGAGCTGCGAATGCTTCTAGTCTACTTGAAGTAGGGTCACCAAGCTGGAAATGTTCGGAGAATTACAGAGCTTGGAAATGGCCAGATTAACTAGGTCCTAAAGCCCACTAGAGACCAGATACATATCGAGCCAAACCTAGCGTTCACTTCCGGCATGGCACAAAGCCAGAAACATAGAGAAATCATCAAGCCGCCAAAGCAGTCAGAGCCACTCGAGACATTGAGAGAGCTATAAGAAGACTTGCGGATGAAGTACAGTTTACAGGTAGACAGGGGGCCAGAATCAATAACCTCATAGCTATCAAGCGGAGCTGATTAGATACCAGATACGGCAACCAAGTATCGAGGGCAGCCCCAACCAAAGACTCGTCTCATCTATCAAATCTCAAGACGCGCAGCAGCTTGAACAAACTATACCGCACGCGCAACAACAAAGATGTGCGCAAACGGCTATCGATTCACATGAAAAGGACGCGGTATATCTCTGACACAAAAGAGCCACCGAGAGCCGCATCAGTTAGCACACAAAAAAAGGAGGCCCGAAGGCCTCCCAGTAAAACTCCGAGTACTAAACCCAGCCCAGAACTACGCAAACGGCACCGCGCGCAGGCTATTCACCCTTAACCGGAGTGATGACAACATAGCGCTCGGGATCGGTGCCCTCAGAGTGAGTCGTCACCTCAACGGAGTCCCTCAGGGCAAGGTGAACCAGACGGCGCTCATAGGCATTCATAGGGGCAAGGCGCATAGCGCGGCCAGACTTCACGGCCTTCTGGGCGCTGGAGCGAGCCATACCCTGGACCTTGTCCCTGCGACGGCTCTTATAGCCCTCGATGTCGACAACGATGGGATAGTGGAAGCCGATACGCTTGTTGAGAAGCGAGGTAAAGACAACCTGCAGGGCATCGAGGGTGACACCGTGACGACCAATGAGGATGGCAAGGTCGCCGCCGCTCACGTCGAGGATGAGCTCGCCCTCGTCGCCATCATACTCATCAATCGAACAGGTGTTCTCGCCAAAGCAGGCGAGCAGGGAGCGCAGAATCTCAATGGCAACGTCGGCCACGACGTCGAGCTGCTCGTCCTCAAGCTCGCCCTTCTCCTCAAAGGCGGCCTTGATGGCCTCGAACTCAGCGCCCTTCTCCTGCATTTCCTCACTCATGGCAACCTCCAGATAGACAATGTCGCGCACCTTCTGTTGAGAGGGCGCGCGACATGGAATTACGTAGTGTCAGCGGATCCGCTAGCCCTTCTTGTGGGGACGCGGCTTGTGCTGCTTGCGCACGACGTCAACCGTGATGGGCTGGTTGGCCATGCGCTCAGCCTCGTCGGCCTTGGCCTTCTCCATGACCTTGCGGGTGATAAAAACCTGCTGCACGACACCCCAGGCAGAGGACGTGACGTAGTACAGAACGACACCCACGGGCACGTTCCAGCCGAACCAGATCATCATGAGGGCCATGACCACACCCATGATCTTGGTCTGGCTGGCCTGCGGGGAGTCGGGCTGGGTGTTGAGCAGCATCGGGACGAGCGTGAGCACGCCAAAGGCAAGCACGAACAGCACGTAGACCCAAGCGCCCAGGAAGCCGAGCTGCATCACCGCGTCGTTGGTGGTGACGGCGAGCGACTCGAAAATGCCATAGAAGTGGGCGCCCTCGGGAATCTGATAGCGCAGGACCGAGAACAGTGCAAAGAAGACGGGCATCTGGATGAGGGTGGGCAAGCAGCCTCCCAGCGGGTTGAACTTGTTCTCGCTGTAGAACTTCTGCATCTCCTCGTTGAGACGCTGGGGATCGTCGGCGTAGCGCTCCTGAAGCTCCATGAGCTTGGGCTGGAGCACCTGCATCTTGGCAGTCGAACGCGTCGAGCTCACGGTGAGCGGCGTCAGCAGAATACGAATGATGGCGGTCAGGACGATGACGGCCAGGCCCCAGTCTCCTACGACGTTAGCGAGAAACGTGAGGATCTGGGCAATGATGTAGATAATCCCATCCCACATGGACAGTACCTCCGGTTGCCCGCCCCTAGGGGACGGGATCATAGCCTCCCTTATGGCGTGGATTGCATCTGACGACCCTCGTCAGAGCAAGCCAACCACCTCTGAGTGCGCCATATCGAGAAAGTGCCTCTATGGTGTACTCAGAACAGGTTGGTGTGTAAATGCAGCAAGGGGGGAGAACAGGCGAGATGAACCGCCGATACACCCTCACCAAGAAGATGAGGGGTCGTGCGAGAACACTCGGCCTGCCTTCCCCCGTTTTGCTCATACCTAAATTCGCTCCACAAGCTTCGCCAAGGCGGCCGCCACCTCGGTTGAGGAGGCAGCTCGCGTTGCCGGAGTCGAGAAGAGAATTACCTCGTACCCGTCGAGCGGAAAGCCTACCTGCTGAGCCGCGGCTCGAAGCACGCGCTTGCACCGGTTGCGACACACGGCGTTGCCGAGCCTCTTGGCACAAACAAAGGCGACGCGGCTCCGATCCTCCTGCTCGCTCTCCATGACGGTGAGCCTCACGAGCCGGTGGTTGAGCCGCTTTCCACCCCGAAAGACCTTCTCAAAATCCTGCTTGGACTTGATGGTCTCCATGGGCATTCCTAGACGGTGAGCTTCTTGCGGCCCTTGGCGCGACGACGGGCGAGAACGGCGCGGCCGTTCTTGGTGGCCATGCGAGCACGGAAGCCGTGGCACTTGGCGCGCTTCCTCTTATTGGGCTGGTACGTACGCTTCATAGCAAATCCTCCTGAGTGACACAGATCACTGCGTAAGCAGTCAAGCCCCAAGATTGTAGGGGTCTGAGATAACCGAGGTCAAGTTGATTATTGACTTTTTCACGAGGTCAACTTGCATGAGCGGCCCGTGAAAACATCCCTCAGAGGCCTTCGACCACAAGCGAGGGGCGCCAAGATGTCAACAACCACAACAGGTTGCGCCGGCCGCTGGTGAAAAGATGCCACAACTTGCCCAACTTTCCAACATCTTTCATCAAGAGAAGAAAACATGGCGATAACTTTTCACCGCTGATGGAAAATCTCAGCTCAGAAGTGAAATTTTCTGTTCTTCTCGGCTATCTTTTCATTCGCTTGCACACGATATTCCAGCAGGTTATCAACACGCTTTCATCGTTTGTTAATAACTTTTCGCCTGTGGAAGAAACATTGCGCAAGTTTTCACCATTTGACGGAAACTTGTTAAAAACAGTGAAATGTAGTGAAAAGCAAGCGCGCGGACGAAAGAAGCACCCATGGCAGACGCCTTCTACCCCTTCGTTGGAGAGGGACCAACCGGCATCAACGGAGAGACGAAGCCCCAGGTAGTGGGCGAGCAGGGCGCCGCCACCGAGCCCAGGCTCGGTTCCGTGGTGACAAACCCCGCGCGCATCGCCGTCTTTGACGACACCTCGGCGGCCCCGCGCGTCGTGGTGGTGCAGCCCAACGATGTGCGCACCTACCTCGAGGAGATCACCACGACCGTCACCAGGCTCGCCAAGGAGCAGGGCGGCTCCATCTCGTTTACCGTGATCCGCGAGGTTGTCGAAAACTTCGTGCACGCCTACTTCATCGAGCCAACCATCTCGATCCTCAACGGCGGAAACACCATCCGCTTCTCGGACCAGGGGCCCGGCATCCAGGAGAAGGACCGCGCGCTCGAATACGGCACGACGTCTGCCACCGAGGAGATGAAGCAGTACATCCGAGGCGTGGGGTCGGGGCTGCCCTACGCGCAGCAGTACATGGAGGACCACGGCGGCACGCTGACAATCGAGGACAACCTCAACGCAGGCACCATCGTGACCATCTCGATGCCATCTCCCCAGGCAACAGCGCAGCCCATGCCAATGCAGCCGCAGATGGCCCAGGCCATGCAGCAGACGCAGGAGCAGGGGACCATGGTGACTCCCGAGCAGATGCAGCAGGGAATGGACCAGGCCGCGCAGGTGCAAGCAATGCAGCAGATGGGACAGATGCAGCCCCAGCAGCCGTGGGCCGCGCAGCAGACTGACTACGCCCCGCAGCCCATGCAGCAGCCAAATGTTCAAAACCCCTATGTCTATGGCATGCCCCCGCAGACGGCCCAGCGGGGCACCTGGCCACGGCAGCCCTACCAGCAAATGCCAAACCAGAGCTACTACCAGCAGGGATATCCCATGCAGCAAGCATGGCCCCAGCAGGACTGGCAGCAGCCGATGACGCAGCCCATGGGCGGCATGCAACCCCAGCCCTGGGCGCCGCAGCCCCAGCAGCAGGTGCCGCTCGAGCTCAGCGAGCGCGACTCGCAGGTACTCGTCTTCCTGGCGCAGCACGAGTCGGTGGGTCCAACGGACCTCGTCAACGCCTTTGGCGGCTCGCTCTCGACCTGGACGCGCAGCCTGCAATCACTGGAGGAGCGCGGCCTGCTGACGAAGATGGGCCAAAAGCGCTACCTCACCGACGCGGGAAGGGCCTTCCTCTAGCGGGTTTTCGACACGCGCTTGCCCCGCTCGCCAAGTTTTCAACAATCACGATGGATGAAAACCCACGCTCCCATATAATGAGTTTTCATCAAACACGTGGTTAAAGCACCAAACGGCTACGACAGGATGTCAGCAACATGGCAGAGAACGCAAACATGGAGTCGGACGCCCAAATCTTGTGGGAAGATGTCGTGAACATGCTCGAGGCAGACGGCCTGGCTCCGTCGACCCTCGCCATGTTCAAAAGCTGTCAGGCCGTCGACATCGACGGCAACACGCTCGTCATCTCCGCAGGCAGCGGCTTTGTTCGCCGCAACGTCGAGAAGAACGCCGCAACGATCAAGGCAGCCCTCGAGCGCGCGGCGTTCCAACCCATGGAGCTGAGCGTTGGCATCAACCGCTCGGGAGCTGCGGCCCAGCCGGCCATCCCCGTGACGTCCACGGCTCCTGCGCCGCAGGCACAGGAGCAGACGGCGCAGGCTGCCGCCCCGGTGACGTCTCCGCAGCCTGCCACCACGCCGGCACCCATCCCGACGCCGGCGCCCGCCTCGCGTATCCAAACCTCCATCACGCGCGAGGAGTTCGAGCGCATGATGAGCCCGGAGGCAGCCGCTCAGGAGGAGCCCTCCGAGGAAGACGTGGCCGCGAGGCGCAAGAAGAACCCCCTCATCCAGGACATCGCGCCCTCTGACTCCCAGCTCACCTTTGACACCTTCGTCGAGGGCGAGGAGAACCAGCTGGCCTTCCAGGCCGCCAAGGCCGTGGCGAACGGTAGCCACGGCTACAACCCACTGTTCATCTATGGTGGCCCGGGCATGGGCAAGACCCACCTGCTCAAGGCCATCCAGAACTACCTTGCCGTGAACGACCCCGACCGCATCTGCGTCTACCGCGCGGCCCGCGAGTTCGTGAGCGACTACACCGACGCCATGGTTGACACTTCGAGGGACGTCAAGCGCGCGCTCGAGCAGAACTACCATGACATCGATGTGCTCATCATCGACGACATCCAGGGCTTCAAGGGCGCCGCGAAGTCCATCAACTTCTTCTTCGACACCTTCAACTACCTCACGAGCCACGGCAAGCAGATCGTGCTCGCGGCAGACGAGAGCCCGGCCGAGCTGGGCCTCGAGGAACGCGTGACAACCCGTCTCGACTCGGGCGTGACCCTCTCGATCCAGGTGCCCAACTACGAGCTCAAGCTTGGTCTCATCAAGGCATTCTACGAGCGCATGAAGGCGGATGCCATCGAGAACGGCCAGCACGACTACGATGGCACGCTCTCCGACGACGCGCTCGAGTTCATGGCCCAGAGGGCCGGCGCTTCGATCCGCACCATCAAGTCGTTCTGCCAGCTGTGCCTGCTCGAGGCCACCAGCAAGCAGGCGCGTGGCGAGGAGTTTGGCCGCGAGGATATCTCCCAGATCGCCGTCAAGAAGTGGGGCGCCGACACGCGCACCTTCACGATCGAGCAGATTCAGAAGTTCATCGAGCAGCGCTACTCCATCTCGCACGCCGACCTCATCAGCAACAAGCGCAACAAGGGGCTCATGGAGCCCAGGCACGTCGCCGTGTGGCTCGCCCGCGAGCTCACGGACTCCACCCTCGCCCAGATTGGCGAGCGCTTTGGCGGCCGCACCCACGCAACCGTGAAGCACAGCATCAAGTGGGTTGAGGACCGCAGGAGCGAGGACCGCGTCGTCCACGACAAGATTGCCCGGATGAAGGAGGACCTGATGGCCGGCGCATAGCCTTCAACATGCCCTGTTTACAAGCGCGAAGAAATGCGTTGAAAACCCCGTCACAGATGTTCAAAGAGTTTTCCACACGTCTTCAACGTTCAAAACGAGACGGGTTTCTCGACAGTAAAACAGGTCATGAAAAAAGCCTCTGAGCTGGCACTTTGCAGAGTTATTCACATTTGAACACGCTTTACTACTTCAACTAGCTTTATATCTACTTATATATACATAGATAGATAGGACAAGGAGAGACACATGCGCTTCACCGTCAGCCAGTCTTCGCTCGCCAAGGCTCTCTCCGTGGTCTCGAAGGGAATCGCCTCCCACTCCACCATCCCCGTTCTCGGCGGAGTGCTCATGCGCGCCACCGGCGGCACCCTTGAGATGCAGACCTCGGACCTCGACACCTCCATCAGGCACAAGATCGCTGCCAACGTCGAGGAGGAAGGCGAGACCGTCATCTCGGGGCGCATGCTCTCCAACGTCGTCAAGAACCTTCAGGACAGTGCCGTGACCTTCGATGGGGGAGAGGGCACGATCAACATCACGTGCGACAAGAGCTCCTTCCACCTCAACACCCTCAACGCGGCCGAGTTCCCCAACTTCCCCGAGGTCGCCATGGAGCGCTCGGTCGAGCTGCCCGTGGGCGTGCTGTCCGAGATGGTCGACAAGGTCTACAAGGTGACCTCGCGCGACACGAGCCGCCCGGTGCTCTCGGGCATCCTGCTCAACGTCGAGGAGAACTGCGTGCGTCTCGTGGCCACCGACTCCTACCGCCTGGTGGTCTGTGACACCAACGTCGAGACCTCCTCGCTCGACGGCACCTTCGAGATGATCATCCCGGGCACCGCCTTCCACGACGTGCTCTCCCTGCCGAGCGACAGCCCCACCGTCATCGTGGGCGCCACGACCAACCAGGTCATCTTCGTGTCGGGCAACACCACCTATGTGTCGCGCCGCATCGAGGGTACCTTCCCCAACTACAAACAGCTGCTGCCGTCGAGCCGTCTCACCTCGATGAAGGTCAAGGTCTCCGACCTCTCGGGCGCCCTCAAGCGCGTGAGCTCCATCGCCACGTCGAACTCCTCGGTGCGCTTTGACGTTGACCCCGACGCCGCGCTCGTGACCCTCTCGTCCACCTCGCCCGACCAGGGCGACGCCCGCGAGCAGGTCAACGTCGAGGTCGAGGGCGAGGCCAACTCCATCTGCATGAACTACCGATACGTGGGCGACTGCGTGAGCGCCCTTGCCCAGGACAGCGAGGTGACGCTCGAGCTGCAGCAGAGCATGCGCCCCGGCGTCTTCAAGAGCTACGGCAAGATCAACTACCTCTACCTGCTCATGCCCGTGCGGATGTAGCCCGTGTCGCTCACCGTCTCGTCCATATCGTTCAGGAACTACCGCAACCTTGCCGCGCTGGAGCTGCGCCCCAGCGCCGGCGTCACCGTGCTCGTGGGGCCCAATGCCGTGGGCAAGACGAACACGGTCGAGGCACTGCAGTACGTCACGAGCGGCCAGTCGTTCAGGCGCCCCTCGCCCTCCGAGCTCATCGCCCCCGACGCCGTCGAGGCGTCGGTGGCAGCTCGTCTCGAGGGCGATGGCCGCGTCATCGATGTTGAGATGCGGGTGACGCCCCAGTCGCGTAAGTTCCTGCGCAACGGCAAGCCCTGCCGTGGCGCCGACCTCGCGGGCACGCTGCTTTCGGTGCTCTTCTGCCCCGATGACCTGTCGCTCGTGAAGGGGTCGGCCTCGCGCCGCCGCGGCGAGCTCGACGCCTATGGCGCGCAGGCCAACGTGGGCTACCGCAAGGTGCTCTCGAACTACACGCGCTCGGTCGAGCAGCGAAACCGCCTGCTCAAGGATGGCTGTGACCCCGTCCTGCTCGACGCCTGGGACGAATCGGTGGCGCTGGGTGGTGCCACGCTGCTCCACCACCGCCTCAACCTCTTTCGCCGTCTGTCGGGCATCGTGAGCGAGGTTTATGCCGAGGTGGCCTCGGGCGAGTCGCTCGCCTGCACTTACGTGCCAAGCGTCGAGGGCGCCGAGGCGGGCATGGGCCGAGACGACCTGCGCGACCTCATGCTTTCCCAGATGCGCGACCGCCGTGCCGACGACGTGCGCCGCGCGCAGACGCTCATCGGGCCCCACCGCGACGACGTGGTCTTTGCGATCGACGGCCGCGACGCGCGCTCCTTTGGCAGCCAGGGCCAGCAGCGCTCGGTGGCCCTGGCCTGGAAGATGGCCGAGGTGCGCCTGTGTGAGGACCTGCTGGGAGAGCGGCCGCTGCTGCTGCTCGACGACGTCATGAGCGAGCTCGATGCCTCGCGCCGCTCGTGTGTAACGCGCTTCGTCGAGGGCGGCATCCAGACGATCATCACCACGACGAACCTCTCGTACTTTGACGACGAGCTGCTCTCGAGCGTAAAGGTGGTGCCCTATGGGGCAGAGTCGTAAGCGCTGGCTCGAGCGTATGGAGTACGACCCGCTCGACCCCGCCAAGCAGCACAAGCCCGAGACGGCCGCCGACCTGGTGTCGGGCTACCTCGACGCGCGCCTCGCCAGGGGCGCCAACAAGACCCTACAGGCGCTCACCATCTGGCGAAAAATCGCCGGCAAGCGCGCCTCCAAGCACACCGTGGCCGTGTGGCTGAGCGACCACGCCGGCCCCCGCAACCTGCCTGACCTCGTGGTCTACCTCGACGGCAACGCCCTCATGGTCGACCTCTCCACCAACGCCGAGCTCTACGTCGACCGCCTGGCCCACGCGGGCCTCGAGGTGGCGCACGTGCGCTTCAAGCTCTCGCGCAAGGCCGGTCAGATTGCCCAGCAGCGCATGGTCGCGGCCGAGGGGCCCGCCGACGAGCCCCCCGAGCTGCCGGCGCTCACCCCCTACGAGCGCACCCGCATTGCCGCCGACGTCGAGAGGATTCCCGCCTCGATGCGCAAGGACGTGTCTAAGGCGATGGAAATGTCGCTGCGCCGCGCCAAGGTTGCACCCACGCAGGAAGCCAAAAGCGCCCCGCAGAATCCCTGAGAGGCGTTATCAGGCGCAAATGATGCGTTTTTGCCGCGTCGTATGTGTTGGGGATTCAGCAAATCGAGCCGATGCCCTAAACTAGGAAAGATTGACGTTTCATCCTAGGGAAAGGACGGTCGGGTGGCAAAGTCTCCCAAGAAGACGGACTACGACGGCGGCGAGATTAAGATTCTCGAGGGTCTCGAGGCCGTTCGCAAGCGTCCGGGCATGTACATCGGTTCGACCAGCGCCAGCGGTCTGCACCACCTCGTGTGGGAGATCGTGGACAACTCGGTCGATGAGGCCATGGCTGGCTACTGCACCAAGATCTCGGTGACGGTGCATGCCGACAACTCGATCACCGTCGTCGACAACGGCCGAGGCATCCCGGTCGACAGGCACCCGGTGAAGAAGATCCCGACGCTCGAGGTCGTCATGACTATCCTGCACGCCGGTGGCAAGTTCGACAACAACGCCTACAAGGTGTCCGGCGGCCTGCACGGCGTGGGCATCTCTGTCGTGAACGCCCTGTCAAAGAAGGTCGTTGTCCAGGTCAAGCGCGACGGCAACATCTACGAGATGGCCTTTGCCCGCGGCAAGACCACCGAGAAGATGAAGGTCGTGGGCAAGTCCTCCACGACGGGCACCACCGTCACCTTCTGGCCCGACGACGAGATCTTCGAGACCTGCGTCTACGACTTCGACACCCTGAACAACCGCCTCCAGGAGACGGCGTTCCTCAACAAGAACCTCAAGATCACCCTGACCGACGAGCGCGAGCTCACCCCGCGCGTCGTCGAGTTCTGCTATGCCGGCGGCATCATCGACTTCGTCAAGTTCCTCAACGAGGGAAAGGACATCCCCGACGGCCTTAAGCGCCCGATCTACATCGAGGGCAAGACCGACCCCGACACCCCCACCGAGAAGATGGGCGAGGTCGAGGTCTCGCTGCAGTGGAACACCGGCTATGGCGAGAACGTGATGTCATTCGCCAACGACATCTACACCCCCGAGGGCGGCATGCACCTCGAGGGCTTCCGCACGGCCCTTACCCGCGTGATCAACGACTACGCGCGCAAGCAGAACATCCTCAAGGAGAAGGACGCCAACCTCACCGGCGACGACGTCCGCGAGGGCCTGTCGGCGGTCATCTCGGTCAAACTCCCCGACCCGCAGTTCGAGGGCCAGACCAAGGCCAAGCTCGGCAGCTCTTACATGCGTACCCTCACCAACAAGGTCGTCGCCGACGGTCTGAGCGAGTATCTCGAGGAGCACCCCAAGCAGGCGCGCACGATCGTGAACAAAGCCCAGCAGGCGAGTAAGGCCCGCACCGCCGCCCGCAAGGCCCGCGAGGCCACGCGCCGCAAGAGCCTGCTCGAGACCGCGAGCCTGCCCGGCAAGCTCGCCGACTGCTCCGTCCGCGATGCCGAGCTCACCGAGCTCTTCATTGTGGAGGGCGACTCGGCAGGTGGCTCGGCCAAGGACGGCCGTCGCCGAGACATCCAGGCGATCCTGCCCCTGCGCGGCAAGATCTTGAATGTCGAGCGCGTGGGAGACCATCGCGCCTTCTCGTCCGACACGATCCAGTCGCTCATCACGGCCATCGGCACGGGCGTCACCACCGGCAACGGCGATGGCGGCGACTTCGACATCTCCAAGGCGCGCTACCACAAGATCATCATCATGACCGATGCAGACGTTGACGGCGCCCACATCCGCATCCTGCTCATGACGTTCTTCTACAAGTACATGCGCCCGCTCATCGACGCCGGCTACATCTACGCCGCGTGCCCGCCGATCTTTGGCATCAAGGTGCGCAAGAAGATCCACTACGTCTACCCCAACGGCCGCCAGCCCGAGGAGGAGATCCTGCGCGACACCATCCGCTCGCTGGGCTTCGACCCCGACGACGACGGTGACGGCAAGGACGACTCCGGCAAGCTCAAGAAAAAGAAGAAGGGCTACGACGTCCAGCGCTACAAGGGCCTGGGCGAGATGGACCCCAAGCAGCTTGCCTCGACGACCATGGACCCCAAGACCCGCATCCTGCAGCGCGTCACCATCGAAGACGCCGCCGCGGCCGACCGAGCCGTGCGCGAGCTCATGGGCAGCGAGGTTGGCTACCGCCGCGACTACATCGAGCGCCACGCCCACGACGCGCGCTTCCTCGACGCCTAGTCAGCGCCTGACATTTCGCAAGTTTGGTTTAGCAACGAGAAAGGCCAGAAGTGGCAGACGATAACAACACCCACGACGAGAACCAGCAGGCGGGCGACAACGCCAACCTGCCCGAGGATCTCCGCCGCCTGCTCGACCGGGCGAGTGCCGAGGACGAGGGCACCGACGTCTACGTTGAGTCTGACGACGACACCGAGGACGACGATGACGGCGAGCTCGAGGAGGAGTTTGGCAACGCCGGCCGCGGCACCGACACCGGCGAGGTCGACGAGCACGGTGGCGCGCTCCAGATCAAGGAGTTTGGCCACGAGATGCGCCAGAGCTTCATCGAGTACTCGATGTCGGTCATCACGGCCCGCGCCCTGCCCGATGTGCGCGACGGCCTGAAGCCGGTCCACCGCCGCATCCTGTACGCGATGAACGAGAGCGGCATCTTCCCCAACCGTCCGCACAAGAAGAGTGCGTGGACGGTCGGCGAGGTTATCGGCAAGTACCACCCGCACGGTGACTTCGCCGTCTATGACACGATGGTCCGTCTCGCGCAGTGGTTCTCCATGCGCACGCCGCTCATTGACGGCCACGGCAACTTTGGCAACATCGACGGCGACTCGGCCGCAGCAATGCGTTACACCGAGAGCCGTCTGGCCAAGCCTGCCATGGAGCTGCTCCGCGACCTGCAGAAGGACACCGTCGACTGGCAGCCCAACTACGACGAGTCGCTCTCCGAGCCCTCCGTCCTGCCTGCGCGCTTCCCCAACCTGCTGGTCAACGGCTGCAACGGCATCGCCGTGGGCATGGCCACCAACATCCCGCCGCACAACATGGGCGAGGCCATCGAGGCCACCTGTCTGCTCATCGACAACCCCGACGCCACGACCGACGAGCTCATGCAGGTCATGCCTGGTCCCGACTTCCCGACGGGCGCCATCATCATGGGCGTCGACGGCATCCGTCAGGCCTACGAGACCGGCCGCGGCTCGCTCACCGTGCGCGCCAAGGCCCACGTCGAGACGACCAAGACCGGCCGCTCGCGCCTCGTCTTCACCGAGATGCCCTACCAGGTCAACAAGGGCACCCTGCAGGAGAAGATCGCCCAGCTCGTGAACGAGAAGCGCATTGAGGGCATCTCCGACCTGCGCGACGAGTCGAACCAGAAGGGCATCCGCCTGGTCATCGAGCTCAAGAAGGACGTCATCCCGCAGGTCGTGCTCAACAACCTGTACAAGTTCACGCAGCTCCAGACCACGTTTGGCGTCAACAACCTGGCGCTCGTCAACGGCGTGCCCAAGCTGCTGTCGCTGCGCGAGATTCTGCAGCACTACATCGACCACCAGGTCGACGTGGTGACCCGCCGCACGCGCTTTGACCTCAAGAAGGCCCAGGCCCGCGCCCACATCCTCGAGGGCTACCTCATGGCCCTCGACAACATCGACGAGGTCATTCACATCATCCGTTCGAGCCAGACCGATGCTGAGGCCAGCTCGCGCCTCGTCGAGCGCTTTGGCTTCTCGCCCGAGCAGACCCAGGCCATCCTCGAGATGCGCCTGCGCCGCCTGACTGGCCTGTCGCGCGACCAGATCCAGCAGGAGCTCGACGGCCTGCGCAAGGCCATCGCCTACTACGAGGACCTGCTCGCCAACCCCGAGAAGATCCTGGGCGTCATCAAGGACGAGATGCGCGAGATCGAGCGCAAGTTCGCCGACAAGCGCCGCACCGAGATCTCGGTCGAGGGCACCAAGGAGCTCAACGTCGAGGACCTCATCGCCGACGAGGACATGGTCATCACCGTGACGCACGCCGGCTACGTGAAGCGCACCCCGGTTGCCACCTACCGCGCGCAGAAGCGCGGCGGCAAGGGCGTCCAGGGAGTGAATCTCAAGGACGAGGACTTCGTCGAGGACCTGTTCGTGGCGAGCACGCACGACTACGTGCTGTTCTTCTCGAACAAGGGCAAGGTCTACCGCCTCAAGGTCCACGAGCTGCCGATTGGCCAGCGCACCGCCCGCGGCACCGCCATAGTGAACCTTGTGCCGTTCTCCGAGGGCGAGCACGCCACGGCCGTCATCACCTGCCGACAGTTCCCCGAGGACGAGTACCTGATGTTTGCCACGAGGAACGGCACCGTCAAGAAGACGGCCATGAGCGCCTATGACCGCACGCGCCGCGACGGCATCATCGCCATCAACCTGCGCGCCGGCGACGAAGTGGTCAACGTTCGCCGCGTCCGCGAGGGCGAGAAGGTTATCCTCGTCTCGACCGACGGCAAGGCCATCATGTTCCCCGAGAGCGATGTGCGCCCGATGGGCCGCGACACGAGCGGCGTTCGCGGTATTACCCTCAAGGGCGACGCCAAGATGCTGGGCATGGAGATTACCAACGGCAACGGCGACCTGTTCGTCATCACCGAGAAGGGCTTTGGCAAGCGCACCCCGGTTGCCGAGTATCCCGAGCACAAGCGTGGTGGCCAGGGTGTCTTCACCATCACGATGACCGCCAAGAAGGGCCAGCTCGCGGCCTGCCGCGTCGTGGGTCCGCAGCATGAGCTCATGATCGTGAGCAGTGACGGCGTCGTCATTCGCGTGAGGGCCAACGACATTTCCAAGCTCGGCCGCTCCACGCAGGGCGTCAAGGTCATGAACGTGAGCGACACCGACACGGTCTGCGCGCTCGCTCGCATGGTGGCCGCCAAGAAGGCCGCGAAGGTCGACCCGAACCAAACCACGCTCGACCTGGCCGCGGCAGGTGCCTCGAGCGAGGAGGACCCGGTCGACATCGGTGGCGACGAGGAGATGGACGAGAGCCTCATCGACGAGTAGTCGCCGCAGGCAAGCCAGCCTTGAGGAGTGCCTCCCGGAACAATTCTGGGAGGCACTCTTTTTGTTCTGTCGTTCGTGTGGCGGGAAAATGGAATGAATTCCAACAATTTCGCAAATACAAGAAAAATGGATTTCATTCCATTTTCGTGTGTCGAATAGGGCGAGCAAAGCAGGCGGCCCCGCACCGTCTAGGTGCGAGGCCGCCTGCTTGTGTGACCGCCTGCGCTAGTTTTGGCGAGGCGCCTTGAAGTCGTCGGGGGAGAGGCCCTCGACAAAGTCATGGAACTCGGCCTCCTCGCGGGAGCGCTCGTCCTTTTCGATGGCATCGAAGTCGGGCGAGCCGGCACATTCGAGCACCTCGCGGGAGGCGAAGATGGGTTCGTCGCAGGTGATGGCCAAGGCTACGGCGTCGGAGGGGCGGGCATCGATGTGATGGTGCTCGCCCGTGGCGTTCACGACGTCGAGAGTGGCAAAGAACGTGGCGCCCTCGACGCGCTCGATCGTGACGCCCGCAAGGCTTGCGCCCAGCACCTCGAGCGTGCCTGCGAGCAGCATGTGCGTGGTGGGCCGCTTGATGTCATCGGAATCGATGGCCCGCGCGACGTTGGCGGCATCGGCGGTGCCAACGCTGATGGGCAGCGTGATCTCGGTGCCAACGGCCGCGAGGTCTGCCGGATCGCTGAGATTCTCTACGTCTGAATCGTCGCTAATGGGGGCTGGCTTCAGGATGATAGCCGACGGAATGGGACCACCGCCCACGATGAGGTTCTTGAGCGTCATCTCGACCATGTCCTGCGCCTCCTTTGCGTGTCTGCCCGAATGGGGCGAAGGGGCTATCCCCCCGTCTTATTCGGGCTAATTCCTGCTTATTGGTAGGGGTTATCCTACCCCTCTTTGGCTCTGTAGGAAAAATCGAAAATTTTTTCCAAAAAGCGGTTGCGCTTCCGAATCAGCCTGTTGTATTATAGCCAAGCGCGATGGCGAACACACCAATCGCACGTGGGCCCGTAGCTCAGTTGGTCAGAGCGTCCGGCTGATAACCGGGAGGTCACAAGTTCGAACCTTGTCGGGCCCACCACCTTTTCGCCAATAAACGCCCCAGCGTGAGCCGAGTCGCCGCTGGGGCGTTTATTACTAAAAGGGGACGTAGCTCAGTTGGGAGAGCGCGGGCTTTGCAAGCCTGAGGTCGTGGGTTCGATCCCCATCGTCTCCACCAGACTGGATTGCCGGGGGTTTCGCTCCGGCTTTTTTTCTTTTCAAATTTTCTTACCAGGCCCCCTTCAGTTACAGTGAGGTATAACGGCAATTGGACGCCCGCGAGGCGCTGGTGCGCTGTAGCCGCGTTGTCAGCTTGAACCCGCCCTCGTCCCGCGCCACCCGATTAGTTTGGGACAACTGTTGCGTTTTACTGTCTCCCGATGCAAATGCTATGGGAGAAAGGCGAAAAGAGAAGAGGGGGTCCAGGATGAGCGAGGCCAGCAAATCCCGCCGCACTGGCTTTCCTTATGCCGCTTCCTGGCCCCTCTTGATTGAGACGGCGGCCTTTGCGCTCTACTTCTTCACCTGGAAGCTCTGTATGGCCGTGACGCTTGCCCGTGCGCCTCGTTTGGCGGAGGTTGGCGTCCTTGGTTCTGCATATGCGCTCCTGCTGGCTTTCACGGGCCTTGGCTATGTCCTGTTCTGGGTTGCCCGCTCCTATCTGCCTAGCTCAAAAGAGAAGAAGAGCTTGGCGGCGGTCGTCCTCGCGCTCTGTTTCGGCGGCTCCATCGTGATGATGACCACCCAACGCATCGAGATCCTTCTCGCTGCGAGTTGCGTGACGGTTCTTGCGCTCGGCTACACCGGCGGCGGTATTCACTACGGATTTAGCCTGGTGTCTTATGGCAGCGAATTCTCCGGCAGGGCCCTCGGAATTGGGATGGGTGCGTCTTCCCTGCTTCAATATGTTGTAGAGGCGATGGGGCTGACACCCGCTGTGCTTGTCATATGCGTGGTCTTGAGTTTGCTCACCATCATGTGGTTCGCCACGCGCCCCGCCAAGAGGTGGCGGGGCGATCAGGACTCCGCCGCGAAGCAGGCTCCCACCGTGGGGAGGCGCCCTATCACCATCCTCGTGATCGCCGCGGTTGCCATGACCCTCGACTATGGTCTTCTCGATAGCGTTCTCGTCTGGAAGTATGCGAGTGGCGAGATCGTCACTGCGGGTCTGTCTAAGATCATCAATGCGCTGTCCCTCCCGCTTGTGGGTGCGCTCTTTGACCTAAAGAAGGGTAATCTCAGGTCCCTCATCACGGTGTGCGCGATGTTTCTCGTCGCTGTGGCAACGCCCGCCGCCGCGGAGGACGAGTGGGCGGGTGTGGCCACCGTCATGGCGGGGGTCTACGGTGCCTTCTACGTCATGTATCTCAGTGCGACCTTCATGAGAATCGCGCCGGATACGTCGCGCCCGGAGGTCATCGCGAGCGTGGGTAGAGTCGTCAGCTGCTTCATGGGTGCCGTTGGTGCGTTGTTCGCGCGGGCTTTCTTCGAGTCTTGTGGCGTGGTGGCGGTGGTGGGCGTGTCGTGCCTGCTTTCGATCATCTGCCTTCTGGTCCTTCTTCGTGACATTGCCTGGGGCGTCACGAAGGGCCTGGGGGGGGGGGAGGATGGCGCGGCGTTTGGCGGTGGCCTTCCGCGGCCTTCCGGCTCGTCTCGCGAGGAGGCTCTCGATACTTATATTGAGAAGCTCGGCCTTACCGCCCGAGAGGCGGAGGTGTGTGGTCTTCTCCTTTCCACAGACCTTGGCGTTCAGGAGATAGCCGACGAGATTTTCATCTCTCGGCGCGTCGCTCAGCGACACATCGCCGCCATTTATGAGAAGGCAGAAGTGACAACGCGACTTGGTCTCTATCGCGATTTTGTCGCCTGGTTTGACGAGGGTTCCAACTAATCTACCTGCGGGTATCTAAAGTTGGCACATGTGTGACCTATCAGTTTGGCTTCAGCTCCCTGACGATAAGCTCGGTTAGCTGGCTTTCGCTGGAGGAGGTCACCATGAAGCGCCTGAGGCTTTTGTTGTTGTTTGTCGCACTTCTCGTATTGGCTCCGACGACGGCGCTTGCTGCGACGGTGGGTGCCACGACGTTGGCAGACCCCTCCTCCGCGTCAACATGGCGCGACTGGGGCCTCGATAACTCGACGGAGAACGTCGGCCGCATCTGGACGGACAAGACCGTCTCCGACGGCGATATCGAGCTCACGGGCGCCGGCGGAACCATGAGGATTCAGAAGGGCGACTCGGACTTCCTGACCGCCCTCTCCGCTATCTCCTCGACCTCGAACCTGACGATGACGTCGACCACGCCGCTCGACATTGTCCTCGTCCTTGATGCCTCTGGTTCGATGGAGGACAAGATGAGTGGCGGAGGAACGAAGATCGCTGCCCTGAAGGCTGCCGCGAATGCCTTCGTCGACGAGATCGCAAAGGCAAACGAGGGAATCGACAACCCGGAGCTGCAGCACCGGGTTTCCATCGTGAAGTTCGCCAGCGACACTACCGACCGCGTAGGCAATAACTTCACCTGGGACAGCTACAACTACAGCCAGCGCATGATTGGCCTCACGCCGTGCACGCAGGATGGCAAGGGCGCCATCAGCTCGCAGATCAACGCGCTCGATCCTGCCGGCGCCACGCGTGCCGACTATGGCATGAACCATGCGCAGAAGGCGCTGAACGATGCCCGCCCCGGCGCAAAAAAGGTTGTCGTGTTCTTCACTGACGGCACGCCCACCAAGCACAGTGACTTCGACTCGAACGTCGCCAACTCTGCCGTCAGCACTGCCAAGGCGCTGAAGGACGGCGGCGCGACCGTCTACACCGTTGGCATCCAGAATGGCGCGAACCCCTCTGCTGACCCCACCACCTCGGGAACCTCCAAGGAGAATCGCTTCCTGCATGCCGTTTCCAGCAACTACCCCTCCGCGACCGCTTACAACAAGCTCGGCGCGCGTGCGGAAGACTCCGACTTCTACAAGACGGCGACGAGCGCCGCCGGCCTCAAGGACGTATTCAGCGGCATTTCCCAGGACATCGCGAAGGCCGCCGGCCACCCGACGGACGTGGTCGAGGGTGCCGAGGATACGTCTGGTTACGTTACGTTTACCGACCAGCTCGGCGACTACATGAAGCTCGATAGCTTCGAGAGCATCGTGTTCGCCAAGCAGGTCTTCTCCAATCCGACCGTCTCCACCTCCGGCAACGTCGACACCTACACGTTCCATGGCACGGCCGGTAACGTCCTGTACCCCACTGGTAACCTTGATTCCGTGCTCATTCGCGTCGAGCGCTCTGACGACGCCCGCACGGGCGACAAGGTGACCGTCTCAATCCCGGCCTCCCTCATCCCCCTTCGCCACTTCAATGTCGACGAGGACGCGGGCACGGGAGACGTGACGTTGACATTCCCCATTCGCGTGTTCTATAACTCAAGCCTCAAGAAAGAGGCCTTCGAGCTGCTCGCGAACCCCGACGATGACATGACGGACTACATTGCCTCCCACACGGATTCCGATGGTAAGGTCTACTTCCTCGCGAACGAATACACCGGTGGAGAGAGCGGTAACACGACCGCCTCGTTCACTCCGGCGACGGGCAACGGCTACTACTTCATCACCGAGGACACGCCCCTGTATCTCGATGCCGAGTGCACCCAGCGCGCCCGCGGGCCGCTGAGCGCCTCAACGACCTATTACTACAGCCACTCTTGGTACGAGCTTGAGGGTGGCTCGGCAACGAGGGGCTCGAGCGTTGTCTCCTTCCCTGGCAGCGTTGTCGAGGGAATCACGGGCGGCATCACGACCGATGAGTCCGGCTACCTCATTATGAGGAAGGGCTCGCGTCAGCTCACCCGTATCAACGAGCTTCACACCGCCAAGGGCAGTAACCCCACCGCCACTGCCTCCACGATCATCGACCCGAGGTGGAGTGGCAAGACGATCAACGTCCTCCTCGGCAACAATGGCCGGATCTCGCTCGAGCAGCCCTCCACGCTCGCGATTTCCAAGAAGGTCGTCACTCCCGACGGCTTTGACGAGAGCTACTACAACAACCTCGACTTCGCGTTCGACATCTTGATTCCCGAAGCGGCCGGTAAGACGTTCAAGGCCGTCGTCAAGGGAACCGACGGCAAGGTTCACGGCGACGAGTCCTGGGACCTCACGCTCGACGCGACCGGCCATGCCGAGCACACGCTCAAGCACGGCGAGACTCTCTACGTGTACGGCATCCCTTCCGGCACGGCCTACTCCGTGACCGAACGCGCCCTTGACGGCTTCGAGACCACGCCCTCCGCCCTGCGCGAGGGTGTGACCGAGGCTGGCCTCGAGGCGAAGGCGGACTTCACGAACACATATTCCGCGACCGGCACGCTCTCCGGGCGCGATGCTCTTCTCGGCGAGAAGGTGCTCGACGGCCGCGACTGGTTCGCCAGCGACAGCTTCACGTTCATTCTCCAGGGTCTCGACGGTGCCCCCATGCCTGAGGGTTCCGAGGGAGACATCTATAGGCTGGCGGTCACGAGCCCCGAGGGCACGCCCTCTGGCACTCCCGTCGCCTTCAACTTCGGTGACATCGCCTACGAGAAGCCCGGCACCTATGTCTACCAGGTCTACGAGCCTGCCGAGGAAGCCGGGACGACTGGCGTCACGACGTCCCTCTCCCTCTACACCGTGACCGTGACGGTCACGGACAACCACGACGGCACGCTCGCGGTTTCCTCCAAGATCATGCGCGTCCACGACGACCTTGGCTCCGACGTGGCTCCCGAGGGCGCGGCCGCAAGCGTCGCCTCCTTCGTGAACGTCTTCGACGCCACCTCGCAGGACTGGACGCCCGTCGCCATGAAGAAGCTGAACGACGCCTCTGGCGCGCTGCCTCTCCAGGCCGGCATGTTCGAGTTCACCCTGACGCCTGTCGGCGATGCTCCCATGCCCGGCGACGCGACCGAGATTGTCGGCCACAACAACGCCCATGGAGCCGTCGTCTTCAACGCCATCACCTTCACGGGCGAGGACGTGGGCAAGACCTACCAGTACAAGATCACTGAGAAGACTCCCGATGGTGCTCGTCACGGCATGACGTATGACGGTACGGTTTGGATTGCGACCGTGACCGTGACCCATGAGACGGTTGACGGCGAGAACATCGTCAAGGTCAGCGCGTCCTATGCCCGCGACGGGGAGAGCGAAAAGGTCGAGGAGATCACGTTCGAGAACTCCTATAAGCCGACGTCTCTCACCGAGACCGGAGTCATCAAGGGTGAGAAGCGCCTCGTTGGCCGTGACATGCTCGACACGGACGACTTCAAGTTCTCCATGAGGCTCGTCTCTGGCCCCGAGAACGGCGTCGCCTCCAAGATGAACCTCGATCACGAGACCAATGGAAACGTGGTCAGCTTCGAGTCCGGCGAGATGACCTTCAGCAAGCCTGGCACCTATGTCTTCGAAATCCGCGAGATTGCCCCCGCCGTGGACGGCTCGGGCATCACTTGGGACCGCCATGCCGCCATCGCGACCGTTACCGTCGTCGATGACAACGGCACCCTCGTTCTCGACAACGTCTCCTATGACAACTCGACCTCTGCGGTCGATGACGACAAGAACGTCACGGACCACGCTGCCTTTACGAACGTCTACGCTCCCACTGAGGCCGCCCGCTACGCCGGCGTCACCGTGAGCAAGGTCCTCACGGGCCGCACAATGGACATGGGCATGTTCTCCTTCTCCATCACCGGCAAGGACGCCACCGCCGAGAGTGGGACCACCGCGGCGACGGCCGACGAAGCCAACGCGCTTCTCTCTGATTCCGACAAGGCCTTCTCGAACACCCAGAGGCGTGCGAGCGGCATTGCCGAAGATATGCAGAAGCTTTCCGACGTGGTCTTTGGTGCCGCGAACGCCAACAAGACCTACGCGTTTGACGTGGCGGAGGTCATCCCCGCCGACGCCGACAAGCTCCCCGGTGTCACCTATGACGGGCGCGTGCACGAACTCGTCGTCTCTGCCGTCGACAACCTCGATGGCACCATGACGGTTACGACGAAGATCGATGGCCAGGTTGTGGATGATGACAACCGCAAGATTCTGTTCGAGAACACCTACAAGGCGGCGGACGCCAACTTCGCCACGGCCGACCTCGGCCTGACGAAGGTGCTCGAGGGCGTTGACGCCTGGCGCGAGAACGACCACTTCACCTTCGTGCTCGAGGGCGTGAATGGCGCTCCCGTCCCCATGGGTGATGACGGCGCTCCTTCCACGAAGGTTACGCTCGGCCCCGACGACGTCGTTGACGGCGCAGCCCAGATCAACTTTGGAACCATCGTCTTCACGCGGGCGGGTCAGTACGATTACAGGGTCTCCGAGGAACGCGGAAACGCTGGTGGCATGAGCTATAGCGACAACGTCGCCGCCTTCCGCTTTACCGTGCGAGACAACACGGAGACCGGCGAGCTCGAGACAACCGTCAGGCTCATCTCCGGAGACAGGGAGTTCGTCAACACCTATGACTCCAGCATCCCGGCCGATCAACTCGTGAACCCGCACTTCTCCAAGATTCTTGAGGGCCGCGACTGGCGGGATGGTGACGAGTTCAGCTTCACGGTCAGTCCTGTGACCGACGGCGCGCCCCTCCCCGTTGATGCCAACGGCGAGGAAGTCACCACCGTTTCCGTCAATAACAAGAGCGAAGCCGCTGACTTCACGTTCGGCACCATCCCGTTCACCTATGACATGGTGCGCGAGGGTCCCCGCACGTTCGTCTACGAGGTCCGCGAGACAGTCTCTGGCATTCCCGGCATCTCCGACGACACCCACGTTGCGACCGTGACCGTGAGGGTCTCCGACGAGGGCAACGGCACGATGAGCGCCGTCGTGACGAACGAGAACAACGTCTTCACGAACACGTATCGCTCGCAGCTTGACTACACCGCGGCTGGCGGACTGAGTGTTACGAAGAGGATGAGTGGCCGCGCGCTGACCGCGGGCGAGTTCGGGTTCGACGTCGTCGCCACCGGTGACGGTGACAAGCTCGGCATCGCCGGGCACCACACCAACGCCGAGGCGCCCGCCGGCGAAGAGGCGCTCGTGGTGAACTCCTCCACCTCCGCCACGTTCACCCAGGAAGACGTGGGCAAGACCTACTCCTACACTATTACCGAGGCGAACGGTGGCCTTGGCGGCGTCACCTATGACGCCACGCGCTACAACGTCACCATCACCACGGCCGACAATCCCGCCACGGCTACCCTTACGGTGACGACCCACGTCACGAGCACGTCCGGAGCCGACGACACGTACGTCTATGTCGCTGGGTCTGATGCGGCCGCGGCTGCGAAGGTCGCCTTCGAGAACTCCTACGCCGCTACCGGTGAGACGACGCCCATCGTGGGCACGAAGTCCATGACGAACGGTCTCATGTTCGACGGCGACTTCACCTTCCGCCTCGCCTATGACGCGGGTAACCACGAGGTCGTCTCCGTCGCAAGGAACGCTTCCGGCCAAGTGAACTTCGGCTCCCTGTCCTACGACAGCAACAAGCTCGCCAGCCTCGTTGCTGACGGCCTTGCCACCCGTACCGGAAACACCTGGACCATCCCGTATGTCGCCTATGAGGTGACCGATGGCCTGGGTGACCGCGGCGTGACGCCTACGGCGGCGAACTTCCGTCTTACCGTGGATGTTACAGACAACGGCAACGGAAAGCTGACCTGCACGGTCAACCTCCCTGATGGCGGACTTGCGTTCCTCAACACGTACGCGACGGGAGACCCCGTTTCCATCGGACTCGCGGGCACCAAGAGCCTGAGCGTCCCCGATGGCCTTGAGGGCGCCGACATCGCCGGAAAGTTCACGTTCACCGTGGAGGGTGAGGCTGGCGCGCCCATGCCCGAGCGCACCAACACGACGAACGACGCGAACGGTAACGTCGACTTCGGTTCGATCACGTTCACGCTCGACGACCTCCTGAGGGCCCTAGGCGAGACTCGGGACGCCGCGGACGAGGCTGGCGAGACGCAGGACGCCGCGACGGCGAACGCCCTTGAGGCCACGCCTGACGTACAGGCTGGAGAGCCTGTTGTAGCCGCGGGGAGCTCCGGCGACGGAACCGAGTCCGAAGGCGCTGCTACCGAGGCGGCCCCTGAGGCCCAGGAAGAGGCCCCTGCCGCGCCCGACGCAAGCAAGCCATCTCCTTCTGCCGAGGAAACCGGCATGGCTCCCATTGCCGAGGCCGAGGTCGAGGCCATCCCCAACCACGACGCCCAGGCCGAAGTCACCACCACGGCGTCCTGGCGCGGCGCCCGCAGGCTGATGCGTGTCGTCTCCGACACGCCCGAGACGGATGGCACCACGGCCGAGAATGACGCCACGCCCATCCGCGAGCGCTCCCACACCTACCGCTACGTCATCACCGAGAGCGGATCTGCGGCAGGCGTCACGAACGACGCCCAGTCCACGCGCGTCGTCTACATCAGGGTTACGGATGACGGCCACGGCAAGCTCACGGTCGCCCATGTCGACGCGAACGGCAACGAGCTCTCCGGCCCCGCGTTCGCCTTCACGAACTCCTATAACGTCAATCCCACCACCTCGAGCGTCACTGATCAGATTAACGTTCACAAGACGCTGGCCGGCCGCGACCTTGCGGCAGGGGAGTTCACGTTCGAGCTCCTCGAGGACGGCAGTGTCGTCGCCACTGGCACGAATGATGCCTCTGGCAACGTGGCGCTGAGCGGCATCGAGTACGGACGTCCCGGCGTCCACCACTACACGATCCGCGAGCGCGGTCACGGAACCGTCGAGAGCGGCGTTACGTTCAGCGACGCCTCCTACCACGTGACGACGACCGTCGTGGATAAGGGCGACGGCACCCTCGGCGTCACGCACGAGCTCAAGGACGCCCGCGAGGCGGAGTTCGTCAACGCCTACGAGGCCAGTCCCACGAAGCTTGCTCTGACCGCGACCAAGGTTCTCGAGGGAGCGGATCTCAAGGCTGGGCAGTTCACCTTCAAGCTCTCTGGTGGCGGCGTTGAGGTCACCGCGAAGAACGACGCGAACGGCCAGGTCAGGTTCGAAGAACTCTCGTTCACCCGAGCCGGTACCTACACGTTCACCATCACCGAGGTGAACGACGGCCAGCAGCACGTCACCTATGACGAGACGGCCCGCAAGGTCACCGTCACCGTCACCGATGACGGCAAGGGCAACCTCATCGCAAGCGTCAACCAGGATGAGGCAGGTGCTTGCGTGTTCCGCAACACGTACACCAAGCCCGTGGAGCCCGCAAAGCCCACGACGCCCATCACGCCCATCACGCCCACGAAGTTCATTCCCCAGACGGGCGACCCCATCGAGTCCGCGCCCATCATCGTCAGCGCCGTTCTCGGCATTGCGTTCCTCGGCATCGCCCTCGTCGTGAGCAAGAGAGGCAAGCGGGGCTAGCGATTAGGGAAACCAAGCCGACGGGGGTGCCGGTGAAGGATAAGCCCCCTGCCAAGCGGGGAGTTGCCAATCTCCTCCCTTCTACTCCCGCGAACCCCACTTGGCAATTTGGGAGCCGAGGTCCTCGTGGCCTCGGCTCCTTCCTTTTGGCGCGCCCGGACAACGGGCATCACGCCCGGCGGTGCCGTCCGAGCCCGCTGCTGTCCGGCTTCCGGCTCCGCACGCACGCTTCGGGCCTTGGTTCCCCTGTGTTTGCGGCGCGAGACGGTCAACGACAGGTGAGGATGCGTTACCATCTCTTCGATATCACGGCGAAAGTGGAGGGCGAACTCATGGCGGACAATCACGGCAACGGCGGCGTTTCCGCTCAGACCGACGAGCTCGGCAGCACCCTTATGGGCGAGGCTCTCGACCGCCTCGCCGCGGGCGATGACTTCTCCGTCGTAGCCACCGCCGCGGACTCCCAGGGTCAGCGTATGACCTGCGAGTTCGATGATGATTCTGCCGAGCAGTGCCTCGAGGCCGCTCACACGTGGGTGCGCAACGGCGCTCGCGACGAGAACAATGCTTGCGTCATCGGCAAGCCTGCCTGCTACGCCATCGCCTACCTCGGCGCAGTCGCCGACGATGACGACGTCTTCCGAGATGCGCTCATCCTCGAGTTTGGCGATCGTGGGGCCGAGTGCGGCTACTCTGCCTTCTCGCTTGTCGAGGGGATTGGCGCCGGTGATAACCTTGCCTGGAGCGATCCCGCACCCGCCGGGGAGACCCCTAGCCTCCTGTAGGGCACGGCGGCGTTCTTCGCCGCCGCCTCACCGCAAACTCAGAGCACCCGCTCCAGCGTCACTGGAGCCTGCCAAGCCGGGGAAGAACGGTCTCAACCGTGATACCTCGATGGATGCGCTTGTGAGGAAAGCAGCCTACCGTCTACCGCGCTAAACTAAGCCATTAGCCGAGAACTCGGCCCAAACATGCCATATTGCGCGTAATCCCACGCGCCGCACGAGATTGAGGATAAACATGCGCCAGGAGAACCTACGCAACATCGCCATCATCGCCCACGTCGACCATGGCAAGACGACGCTCGTGGACAAGCTCCTGCGCGCCACCGATGCCTTCCGTGCCAACCAGCAGGTCGAGGAGCGCGTGCTCGACTCCAACGACCAGGAGCGCGAGCGCGGCATCACCATTCTGGCCAAGAACATCTCCATCGAGTACAAGGACGTCAAGATCAACGTCATCGATACCCCGGGCCACGCCGACTTTGGCGGCGAGGTCGAGCGCGTGCTCAAGATGGCCGACGGCGCCCTGCTGCTCGTCGACGCCTTCGAGGGTCCCATGCCCCAGACGCGCTTCGTGCTGCGCCACGCCATCGACGCCGGCCTGTCGATCATGATCGTCGTCAACAAGATCGACCGTCCGGGTGCCAACCCCGACAAGGCCTACAACGACTGCCTCGACCTCATGGCCGACCTCGGCGCCACCGACGAGCAGCTCGAGTTCGCCATGGAGCATGTCGTCTACGCCAGCGCCATGAACGGCTTTGCCCGTCTTGACCCCAACGACGACAACGACAACATGTACCCGCTGCTCGACATGATCGTCGAGGACATGCCCGCGCCCGAGGTCGACCCCGACGGCCCGCTGGCCATGCAGTGCGTCACAATTGACCACTCCGAGTACGTGGGCCGTATCGGCATCGGCCGCATCTACTCTGGCACCATCCATGACGGCGACAAGATTCTCGTCGTGAAGAACGACGGCAGCCGCGCCAACGCCACCGTCAAGCAGCTCTTCACCTTTGACTACCTGGGCCGCAAGGAGTGCAACGAGGTTGGCGCCGGCGACATCGCCGCCGTCGTGGGCATCGACCGCACCGACATCGGCGACGTCTACACCGACCCCGAGAACCCCGTCGAGCTCGAGCCCATCGAGATCGACCCGCCGACCCTGGCCATCGTCTTCGAGGCCAGCACGAGCCCGCTCGTGGGCCGCGAGGGCGACATCGTGGGCGCCCGTCAGCTCAAGGAGCGCCTCATGACCGAGGCCGAGAACAACGTCACGATGCGCATCGAGGAGCTCCCTGACAAGACGGGCGTCGAGGTCGCCGGCCGCGGCATCCTGCACCTGTCCGTCCTCATGGAGTCCATGCGCCGCGAGGGCTTCGAGTTCCAGGTGGGCCGTCCCCGCGTCCTCATCAAGAAGGACGAGAACGGCAACCGCATCGAGCCGATCGAGCAGGCCGTCGTCGAGTGCCCGCCCGAGTACTCCGGCAAGGTCATCGAGGTCTTTGGCAACGCCTCCGGCACCATGACGAGCATGGAGCAGGGCGAGACGATCTGCCACATCGAGTTCCGCATCCCCACCCGCGGCATCATGGGCCTCAAGAACCGCATCCTCAACGTCACCCACGGCGAGGGCGTCTTCTACCACACGTTCCTCGAGTACGGTCCGTTCGTGGGCGACCTTGGCACTCGCAACAACGGCGCCATGATTTCGATGACCACCGAGAAGGCCGTCGCCTACGCCCTGGGCACCCTGCAGGAGCGCGGCCAGCTCTTCGTGGGCCCCGGCGACGAGTGCTACGAGGGCATGCTCGTGGGCGAGCGCTCCAAGCCCGGCGACATGGTCGTCAACATCGCCCGCTCCAAGCAGCTCGGCAACCAGCGCAGCTCCACGGCCGACATCGCCGTTCAGCTCACCCCGCCGCGCACCTTCACGCTCGAGGAGGCACTCGAGTACATCATGGACGACGAGCTCGTCGAGGTTACGCCCAAGAGCGTCCGCATGCGCAAGCGCATCCTCAACGCCATCGAGCGCAAGAAGGCCAACGTCCGCAACGGCCTAGTCAACAAGTAGGTTGTCCGTCGGATGACATCGCAAGCAACAGGGCCCGTCACCTAGGTGGCGGACCCTTTCTTGTGCGTGTCATGGTCTGCGTAACTGGTTGGTCCTCCGCGAGTGCTCTTGGGCGCGCTCGGCCACGCGGCGCATGGGGGCGAGCAGCTCGTTGGTGTAGTCGTGGCTGGGGGAGGAGACGAGCCCAAAGCGCAGGCTGAGGCGGCGCAGCGCCACCGTCACGAGCGTGCAGACGATGGCAACCCAGGGGTTCATGACGTGGAAGTAGCGATACAACACGAGGTAGACGAGTGAGCCACCAAGCGCGCTCACGGCATAGTAGTTCGTTGACGGCTGAAAGATCTTGGGCACGTCTCCCAAAAAGACGTCGCGCAGCATGCCGCCGCCCACGCCCGTGATGACGCCCATGAGCACGGCCTGCACACCGCCAAGCCCATACATGAGTGCCTTGTTGACGCCTGCGGCGCAAAAGAGACCAACCGAGAGGATGTCCGCCCACTCGATGGCGTTGGGGACGCGCCGCAGCGCGGTGGGAAAGTGAAAGACGATGGCGCCCGCCACCACGCACAGCACGATGGCCGCGGTGGAGTTGAGCATGTAGACGTCGCCCTCCTGCATGATGACGTCGCGGATGAGACCGCCACCCAGGCCGCAGATGAGCGATAGGGCCACGCAGCCCGTGAGGTCGAGCTGTCGCTCGATGGCAACGAGCGAGCCCGAGAGCGAGCCCACCACCACGGCCGCGAGCTCGAGCCATGCGGGCAACATGAGCACATGGGTTCCCTGGGCAAACAGTGAGATCGCATCTGGCACGGTGACTCCTCCCCAACTCTCGTGCTTGCATTATGGTCCCGCGCGGCTTCGCGGACCCTCTCAATGGGCCCTTGGGGCGAGAAAAGATTTCTCAAATTCCTCTCGCATGGTGCAATTCTTTTTGCTACCATAGTCAACGCACGTTTTTGGAGAGTTGGCCGAGTGGTCGAAGGCGCACGATTGGAAATCGTGTAGGCGTCTCAAGCGTCTCCGGGGTTCAAATCCCCGACTCTCCGCCAGAGTCTTCCGCGGCGCCCAAGCGGCGCCGCTTCCATATTCTCTGGAGAGGTGGCAGAGCGGCTGAATGCGGCGGTCTCGAAAACCGTTTAACCACTTTGTGGTTACGAGGGTTCAAATCCCTCCCTCTCCGCCAGAGCATGCAGGGCCCGGCTCGCAAGAGTCGGGCCCTTTTTCTTACCTCTCGGTTAGGGTGAACGGCGGACCCCTGCACACAAGGTCATATACACTCAAGGGGTACGTGTAGTTTGGCGCATGGAGGTTTCCATGGAAGACAAGAAGTACTTCTCGCGCTCCTGGGCGCTCATGACCAAGGAGAAGGGCTGGATCAAGCCCATCCTGCTCATGGCCCTTGCGTGCTTCGTGCCCATCGCGGGCGCACTTGGCGTTCTGGGCTATGCCTGCGAGTGGGCGAGGCTCTCTGCCTGGGGCGTTGACTCTTCGCCCAAGCAGAAGGGCGTCAAGGTTGGCGCCTGCATCGCAAGCGGCTGGCGAGCGTTCGTCGTCATTCTCGCATGGTCGCTCGTCGTGGGCATCCTTGGCGGTATCGTGAACGCCATCCTGTCATTTCTCCTGCGCGGCCTGGGTTCGACCCTCGTCACCATCGCCGAGTTCGTGCTTGCGGCCCCCATCATGGTGGCTGCGCTCCATGCCTGCGTGTACGAGAAGATTGGCGCCGGCTTCAAGGTAAGCCGCTTCGTCGAGATGATCAAGCGCGATCCCTCGGGCCTGTTCAAGACGCTGCTCATCCCCCTTGCCGAGTGGGGCATCGTTGCCGCCGCGTCGACGCTTGTGTTCTCCGTGATGATTGGCTTTGCCCTGCCCGACATCATGCGCCTTGTCTATGAGGCCCAGTACTACGGCGACTCGTACACCATGGCCTTGATCATCGCCTCCATCCTGCGCGGCGTGCTGCCCGGCACCATTCTCTTCCTCTACGCCACGCTCGTGGTCAGTAGCGCCGCTAGTCTGCTGTTCGTCAACAGCATTGGCCTGTGGATGAGCCAGTTCGACGTGCGCTCGTGGGGCGGCCCCGACGAGCCGCTGCCGGCGCAGGTCAACACGCTGCCCCCGGCGCCCGTGACCCCGGTTGAGCCCGCCCCCGCGCCCGAACCTGCCGTGGCTCCCGCGCCTGCCCCCGCCCCCGAGTCTGTCCCGGAGCCCGTTTCGGTTCCCGAGCCGCCCGCTGAGCCCGCTCCCGCCGAGGCGTCCGCTCCCGCTGCGACGCCTGAGCCTGCTCCCGCGTCTGAGGCTGCAGCCGCCCCCGCGTCCACGCCGCAAGAGGAGGCTTCCAAGCCCGTGAGCGTTCCCGCTCCCGACAGCGAAGAGGCCGAGCAGCTCCAGAACGACAAGGGCGAGACGATCGTTCCGCTCGTGAAGCTTCCCCGCGACAACGAGGAAGACCAGCAGTAGGGAAGCATCAAAACAAGTTTGTGAAGGACGGGTGTTCGTGCAGAGGCTGCGCGGGCACCCGTTTGTCATGAGCGGCGCGTCTGCGGCCGCGAGCGGCGAGTTTTTAACCACGGCACGAGGACATCCAAAACGGACAAGTCTCTGAGCTGCGGTGTCAGGTTTGTGACAGCCGGACAACCCAAATCTGTCAGATTCGACTGCTAGCCTGGAGCAAGGAAGGGGCGGCTTGGAGGTGCCCATACATGTGTTGGCTCTGTGCAGGTTGAGAGATGGAGAAACAAACAAGGCTCCCAACCAGCGCCTAGACCGTGGTATGATTCACCACCGAACCTTTCCTGTCTCGGGCGCAAACCTTCACGACCCGAGGCCACATGCCCAGAGGAGGTGACCACATGAAGGCTTATGAACTGCTGTTTTTTGTCGACCCGACGATCACCGATGAGGCTCGCGCTGGCGTTATGAAGCGCATCGAAGTTGCCATCACCGAGAACGGCGGCCAGGTCGACAACGTCGACAACTGGGGCAAGCGCAAGCTCGCTTACGAGATCGACAAGCTCACGGAGGGTGACTACACCCTCGTCAACTTCCAGGCTGACCCCACGCAGATCGCCGAGCTCGATCGCGTTCTCCGCATCAACGATGCTGTGAAGCGCCACATGATCGTGCGTCGTCCGGATCACGAGTAAGACAGTCATGGAAGCGAGCCCACAAGGCTCGCGTGTGCGAGACGAGAAGCGACTCGCTCAAGTCTTGCGCGCGTATGAAAGGTAGTGAGTATCGTGAGCATCAACCGAGTGAACATCACGGGCAACCTGACCAGGGATCCCGAGCTGAGGGCCACGCAGAGCGGCACGCAGGTGCTGCACCTGGGCGTGGCGGTCAATGACCGTCGCCGCAACCCGCAGACGGGCAACTGGGAGGATTACCCCAACTTCATCGACTGCGTGATGTTCGGCACCCGTGCCGAGGCGATTCAGCGCTATCTTTCCAAGGGAACCAAGGTCGCCATCGAGGGTCGCCTGCGCTACAGCTCCTGGGAGCGCGATGGCCAGAAGCGATCCAAGATCGAGGTTGTCGTCGACGAGATCGAGTTCATGAGCTCTCGTCAGGGAGGCGGCAACTCCAACGGTGGTGGCTACGCTCAGCAGCAGGGTGGCTATGCCGCCCCTGCCCAGCAGGCTCCCTACCAGCAGGCCGCTCCGGCGCCTGCGCCCGTCCCCGTTGCCGCTCCGCCCGCGGCGGACGTCTACGACGAGGACATCCCGTTCTAGGCCACCTACGTCTGGAGCATTCCAGATCACGGTGGCTGGCCTGCCCGCCTGCGGGCAGTGTCTCCGAGAGAACCGGCGTCCGGCCGAAAGCCGGCCGCACGCCAACAGAAAGGTATTGAGACATGGCTACTGAGTACCAGCGTCAGCCGCGTCGCAAGTTCTGCCAGTTCTGCAAGGAGGACACTGAGTTCATCGACTACAAGGATACTCAGCTCCTTCGCAAGTACATGACCGACCGTGGCAAGATCAAGCCCCGTCGCGTCACTGGCGCCTGCACGCAGCACCAGCACGACATCGCCAACGCCATTAAGCGCGCCCGTGAGATGGCCCTTCTGCCGTACACCGTTCCCGTGGTGTCCAGCCGTGGTGGCCGTCGCGACCGCAGCTAAGTAAGGAGTGTCCATGAAAGTCATCCTTCTGGGTGAGCTGAAGGGCAAGGGCGGAGAGGGCGACGTCGTCGAGGTCGCCCAGGGGTTCGCTGAGAACTACCTGTTCCCCAACCGCATGGCCCTGCCTGCCACCAAGGGCAACATCAAGCAGCTCGAGGAGCGTCGTCACAACATCGAGAAGCGCGAGGTCAAGCGCATCGCCGATGCCGAGGCTCTGAAGGAAGTCATCGATGGCAAGACCGTCCTCATCGACGCCAAGGTCGGCGAGGAGGGCCAGCTCTTCGGCTCCGTGACCAACACCATGGTCGCCGACGCCATCAAGAACGAGCTGGGCGTCGAGGTCGAGCGCAAGCGCATCGAGCTCAACCGCGCCATCAAGACCTCCGGTCTGCACACCGTCAAGGTGAGCCTGTACCGTGAGATCGCCGCCGAGCTTCACCTCCAGGTCGGCAAGCCGGCCGTCGAGGAGGTCGTCGAGGAGGCTCCCGAGGCCGAGGCCGTCGAGGCTGAGGCTGCCGAGGAGACCACCGAGGCCGCCGAGTAGGCTCGTCTGCTCACTTGCAGCGCAAAGCTTTGCTTATGCGAGGACCCGCAGCCATTTGGCCGCGGGTCCTTTTTTCATCCGAAGTTATTAACGAACTGGTGCTGAGCTGGGGCTATTCAATAGTGGGCTGCTTGCGTGTCATACCTACCCCCATTGGCTGGCTGCCTCGGGCATAACGAATTGTTTGGATTGAACAAGCAATGTACCTGCTGTTTTAGTAGGTTCTGCCAAATTGTTTGATGATTTTGGAAACGTGCGACCCGTGCGCTCATCATGCTCGAACAACTGTGCGAGATGTTGATAACCGCTCGCGGATGAATTCCAAGAATGTTGAAAAGTGTGAAAACTCGCATAGCGCGTGGTAGATGGCTCGGACTTTCATCAACCCGCAGGTAAGCGGGATGCGGGCCTTCGTCATGCGTCTTACGGTTTTGTGCTAGGCCTTCCTGGCCAGGACGTGGCTCGCTTGGCCTATGGGCCCATCATCGCGTCCGTCGAGTGCCGTGACTGCCCACGTTGCGCTTGTCATCGGGTCATTCGGCGCCGCCGCCCTTCTCGCGCAAATCATTCTTGCTTGCCAACATGCCTCAGTTGAATGAGTTACGATTCAAAGTTGCACCTTGCTGTCGACGAGAAGACCTTGGGAGGACACTTGGACGAGATCGTGTACGATGCTACGCCGTCTCCGGCGGCCCTCGCATCCATCAAGACGATGCCCTCCGACGTCCCCGCCGAGCGCTCGGTTCTCTCGGCGATGCTGCTGTCGCCCGAGGTGCTCGAGAGCGCCATCGTCGAGCTGACCGACGAGGACTTCTTCCTCGAGTCCAACCGCATCATCTTCGCGGCCATGCGCACGATGTTTGAGCGCAGCAACCCCGTCGACCCCATCTCGCTTGCAGACTACCTCACGAGCACCGGCGACCTCGAGCGCGCCGGCGGCATCCAGCAGCTCGCCCGCCTGGGCGAGGACTCGTTTGCCATCGCGAGCTGGCGCCACCATGCGGAGATGCTCCACCGCGACACGACGCTGCGCCTCATGATCGACGCCTCGGCCAAGATCGCCAACCTTGCCGCCAACGCGCCCGAGGACACCAAGGAGGTCGTCGACACCGCGGAGAAGATGCTGCTTGACGTCACGAACCGTGACATCAAGACCACCTACGTCAAGCTCGAGGACGCCATGATCAAGCTCTACCAGGAGCTTGCGGAGCAGGCGCAGAGTCCCGACGGCACGGTGGGCATCCAGACGGGCTTCCCCACGATGGACCGCATGTTCCTGGGCCTGCGCCCCGGCCAGATGATCGTCGTCGGCGCCCGACCGGGCGTGGGCAAGACTTCGTTCGCCCTGAACCTGGCCGTCCAGATGGCCCAGGCCGGCACGACCGTCTGCTTCTTCTCGCTCGAGATGAGCTCCGAGGAGGTCGCGCAGCGTCTGCTGTCGACCTACTCCCAGGTGCCGCTGCAGAAGATCCGCTCGGCAGACATCAAACCCGAGGAGTGGCAGAGCCTGCTCACGGCCACCCAGGACCTCGCGGCCCTCGACCTCATGATCGACGACACGCCGGGCACCACCGTCACCGAGGTGCGCGCCAAGGCCCGCCGCATGCTGCGCAACAAGGAGAAGGGCATCGTCATCCTCGACTACCTGCAGCTGGTCTCGCCCCCGCCAAACCGTCGCTCCGACTCGCGTGCCACCGAGGTGTCCGAGATGAGCCGTGGCATCAAGATCATGGCCAAGGACCTGGGCATTCCCGTCATTGCCCTGTCGCAGCTGTCGCGTAAGAACGAGGAGCGCACCGGCTCGCGCGGCAAGCGCCCGCAGCTGTCCGACCTTCGTGAGTCCGGCGCTATCGAGCAGGACGCAGACATCGTCATCCTGCTTGACCGCTCCATGACCGAGGAGGAGGGCGCCCGCGAGGACCGCCCGGACTACGGCGTCACCGAGTTCGTTGTCGCCAAGAACCGTTCCGGCCCCCTGGGCATTATCCCCATGGCGTTCTTCGCCGAGAAGACCAAGTTCATGGAGGTCGACGCGCACCACGACGACGCGTAGCGAACCTGATGCGCCGCCCCGAGCGAACTGCCCGGGGCGCCGCTTGCGTTTTTGTGGCCTGACCCGCGATGTTAGGAGCGCCCACAGCTTGTTGGCGTATACTCAAATGGTTTGCTAAGCCGTGAGAGAAGGAGCTCTTCATGCCGGCATCTGTTCTGGTGGGAACCCAGTGGGGCGACGAGGGCAAGGGTAAGATCACCGACCTCATCTCCGGTGGCTTCGATGTGGTCTGTCGCTATGGCGGCGGTGCCAACGCCGGCCACTCGGTTGTCGCCAATGGTCACCACCTCGCACTTCGCCAGATTCCGTCTGGCATCGTCCACGAGGACGTCCTTTCCATCATCGGCAACGGCTGCATCGTCGATCCCGTGGTCGTTCTCGAGGAGCTCGAGCACCTCAAGGGCGAGGGCCTTTCCTGCAAGGGCCTGCGCATCTCGGGCAACGCTCACATCGTCATGCCCTGGCACAAGGTTCTCGACGGCGCCCACGAGCAGAAGCTCGGCAAGAACAACATCGGCACCACGAAGCGTGGCATCGGTCCCTGCTACATGGACAAGATGAACCGCACGGGCATTCGCATGCAGGACATGCTCGATGACGACACCTTCCGCGAGAAGGTCGAGGCGTCGCTCGCCTACCAGAACCCCATCCTCGAGAAGGTCTACGAGTTGCCCACCTATGACGTGGACGCCGTGTGCGAGGAGTTCCTCGGCTATGCCGAGCAGCTGCGTCCCTACATCATCGAGAGCGGCAAGCTACTCAACGAGGAGCTTGCCGAGGGCAAGAAGGTCCTGTTCGAGGGTGCCCAGGCCACGATGCTCGACATCGACCACGGCACCTACCCGTTCGTGACCTCCTCCAACTGCACGGCTGGTGGCGCGGTTACCGGCTCCGGCGTTGGCCCCACCAACATCGACCGCGTGCTGGGTATCGCGAAGGCCTACCTCACGCGCGTGGGCTCGGGCCCGTTCCCCACGGAGCTGAGCCTTGACGAGGGTATGGGCAAGTTCCTGCTGGAGACCGGCCACGAGTACGGCGTGGTCACGGGCCGCAAGCGCCGCTGCGGCTGGTACGACGCCGTGGTGGTCAAGTACGCCGCGCAGGTCAACGGCCTCACCGACCTCGCCATCACCAAGCTCGACGTGCTCACAGGCCTTGACACCATCAAGGTCTGCACCGCCTACGAGTGCGATGGCGTGGAGTACACGACGGTTCCCGAGCACCGCTCGGTCTTCGACCACGCCAAGCCCAAGTACGTTGAGGTCCCAGGCTGGAAGGAAGACATCACCGGCTGCAGGAGCTTTGACGAGCTGCCCAAGGCCGCGCAGGACTACATCGAGCTCATCGAGAAGCTCAGCGGCGTGAAGGTCTCCTTCGTTGCCGTGGGTCCCGACCGCGAGCAGACGATCAACCGCTTCTGGGAGTAGAGGCAAGTTAGCAAGTCCAGGCGGGCTCGGCAGACATGGCCGGGCCCGCCTTTGGTTTTATGCGCGTTACGACCGTGCCACGTGCGCGGACGCGGCGCTACGATAGGCGTTGGGAAATAACAGAGAGCCGACGATCAGGAGCAACCATGGACGCATCCGAGAAGATCGACATCCTCCTTCTGGGCGCGGGCGGGCGCGAGCACGCCCTCCTGCGCAAGCTGCTCGAGAGCCCGCGCGCGGGCAAGGTCTGGGCGGCGCCGGGCAACGGCGGCATCCTCGCCGAGGCCGCCTATGCCGACATCGACCAGGAGAACCCGCAGCAGGTGGCCGACTTCGCCACTGGGCATGGCGTGAGCCTCGTGGTCATTGGCCCCGAGGCCCCGCTCGTCGCCGGCGTGGCCGACGCGGTGCGTGCCGCGGGCATCGCCTGCTTTGGCCCAAGCGGCGCGGCCGCCCAGATGGAGGGCTCCAAGCTCTTTGCCAAACAGGTCATGGAGCGCGCCGGCGTTCCCACGGCCCGCTACGCGAGCTTCACCGAGGCGGCTCCCGCCGAGGCCTACGTGCGCGAGCTCGCCGGTCCCTGCGTCGTGAAGGCCGACGGCCTCGCCGCGGGCAAGGGCGTCATCGTGGCGCAGACCACCGAGGAGGCCCTGGCTGGCGTGCGCGAGTGCTTCGCGGGCACGTTTGGCGAGGCGGGCAGCACCGTCGTGGTCGAGGAGATGCTCAAGGGCCCCGAGTGCTCGCTTCTGGCCCTCACCGACGGCAAGACGGTCGTTCCGCTCGCGAGCTCGCAGGACCACAAGCGCGCCCTCGAGGGCGACCTCGGTCCCAACACGGGCGGCATGGGAGTCTACTCGCCCGTCCCATTCGTGACGCCCGAGGAGCACGAGGCCATGGTCGAGATCGAGCGCAAGGTCGTGGCCCAGCTCGCGAAGGACGGCATCACCTACTCCGGCTGCCTCTACGGCGGCTTCATGCTCACCAAGGACGGCCCGAAGGTGCTCGAGTTCAACGCGCGCTTTGGTGACCCGGAGACGCAGGTCGTGCTGCCGCGCATGAAGGCCGACCTTCTCGACGTCTTCCTGCGCTGCGACAACGGCACGCTCGACGAGGCCAACGTGAGCTGGGACGACGACTGGGCCGTCTCGGTGGTGCTCACGAGCGCGGGCTACCCCGGCTCCTACGAGAAGGGCAAGCCCATCCGCGGCATCGCCGACGCCGAGGCGCTCGAGGGCGTCACGGTCTACCACGCCGGCACCAAGCTGGTGGGCGGCGAGCTCGTCACCAACGGCGGGCGCGTGCTCAATGTCACGGCCGTTGCCGACACCTTCGAGCACGCTCGCGAGCAGGCATATCGAGCCTGCGAGCTCATCGATTTTGAGGGAAAGACGCTGCGTCACGACATCGGGGCGCGCGCCCTGCGAGGCCGCGACGCCTGGGAGGTCTAGCACCACATGGATCACAAGGACACCGACGAGTTCCTCGACACCGTCGAGGCGTTCACCTATGACGGAGATCGCTCGACGCACGATCACAAGAGCGGCGAGCCCGAGCGCCGCGAGTTCGTGCGCGGTGACGACGACCCGCGCGACGCCGCGCTGGCCGAGCAGCCCCTCACGGAGGAGACGGCCTGGACGGGGCGCATCTTCTCGGTGAGCCGCCTGCACGTGCAGCTGCCCGACGGCCGCGAGGCCGTGCGCGACGTCGTGCGCCACCCTGGTGCGGTCGCCGTCGTGGCGCTCACCGATGACGGCCACATCTGCCTCGTGCGCCAGTACCGCACCGCGCTGGGCCGCGTCACGGTCGAGATCCCAGCCGGCAAGCTCGAGCCGGGCGAGGACCCGCTGGCCGCCGCCCACCGCGAGCTCGAGGAGGAGACAGGCTTCACGGCCGACAAGATGGCCTACCTCACCTCCATCGCGAGCTCCGACGGCTTCTGCGACGAGGTCATCCACCTCTACATGGCCACGGGCCTCGTCTTTACGAGCTCCAACCCCGATGCCGACGAGTTCATCAACGTCGACCTCGTGGAGCTCACCGACCTCGTCGACGCCGTCCTCGACGGCCGCGTCGAGGACGCAAAGACCGTCGTGGGCGCCCTTGCCTGCGACGCCGTGGCCCGCCGCCTTGCTCCGCCCGCACCAACCGAGGACTAACTGAATGCAACAGACCAGCACCAACGACCGCCCACACGGCGGGTCGGTACCGCACGCTTCCGGCAAGCTCTACCAGAAGTTTCTCTCGTACTACCGCTCGCAGTGGCACCTGTTTGCCATCGACTCCGTTGCCGCCGTTGTCATGACGGCGGTTGACCTGGCGTTTCCCATTATTCTGCGTGAGCTCACCGGTGGCCTGTTCACGCAGGGCGCCGGCGCCATCATGGGCGCGCTTGGCACGCTTGCCCTGGGCCTCATCGCCATGTATGCCGTGCGCTATGCCTGCCGCTACTTCGTGGGCTACTGGGGTCACGTCATGGGCGCGCGCATGGAGAGCCGCATGCGCCAGGACCTCTTTGACCAGTACGAGCGCTTCAGCTTCTCGTACTACGACCGCCACAACACCGGTGACCTCATGAGCCGCGTGGTGTCGGACCTGTTCGACATCTGCGAGGCCGCCCACCACGGCCCCGAGTACGCGATCATCTGCGGCATCAAGATCGTGGGCTCCTTCGCGATCCTTGCCACGATCAACTGGAAGCTCTCGTGCGTGCTGGCTGTGATCACCGCCGTGCTGTGGGCCTATAACTCGCGCGCCAACAAGCGCATGCGCGCCGTGTTCATGGAGAACCGCAAGCGCATCTCGGGCATCAACTCGCAGCTCGAGGACTCGCTGAGCGGCATCCGCGTGGTGAAGGGCTTTGCCGCCGAGGATGTTGAGCGCGAGAAGTTCGCCCGCTCCAACGAGGCCTACCTCGAGAGCAAGCAGCGTATGTATCACGTCATGGGCGGCTACCAGGCCATGATTGCGGCCCTCATGGGAGCCCTGTTCACCGTGGTCATCGTCTACGGTGGCTACCTCATCGCCGTGGGCGAGATGCAGCCGGTGGACCTGTCGACCTATGCCCTCTACATCACGACGTTCACGGCCGCCATCGAGCAGCTGCTCAACTTCACCGAGACGTTCCAGAAGGCCGAGGCGGGCTTCCGCCGCCTCGACGAGATCCTCGCCACCAAGCCCGACGTCCTGGATGCCCCCGGCGCCAAGGACCTCGAGGTGAGCGAGGGTCACGTGACCTATGAGGGCGTTCACTTCTCCTATGACGGCGAGCATGACGTCATCTGTGGCCTTGACCTCGACATCCACCCGGGCGAGACCATCGCCCTCGTGGGCCCATCGGGCGGCGGCAAGTCGACCACCTGCAGCCTGCTGCCGCGCTTCTACGACGTGGCGTCTGGCTCGATTGTCATCGACGGGCAGGACGTGCGCGACGTTACGCAGAAGAGCCTGCGCGAGGCCATCGGCCTGGTTCAGCAGGACGTCTACCTCTTCGATGGCACCATTGGCGAGAACATCGCCTATGGCAGACCATCGGCCACCTTCGAGGAGGTGCGCGAGGCGGCACGCCTTGCCAACATCGATGACTTCGTGATGAGCCTGCCCGAGGGCTACGAGACTCAGGTGGGCGAGAGGGGCGCCCGCCTCTCTGGTGGCCAGAAGCAGCGCATCTCCATTGCCCGCGTATTCCTCAAGGACCCCAAGATCTTGGTGCTCGACGAGGCCACGAGTGCTCTCGACAACGAGAGCGAACATGCCGTGCAGGAGTCGCTCGCGCGGCTCTCCCATGGCCGTACCACGCTCGTGATTGCCCACCGCCTCTCGACCATCCGCGATGCCGATGAGATCGTGACCGTCGACGGCGGACGCGTGGCCGAGCGCGGCACGCATGATGAGCTCATGGCCCTGGGTGGCACCTACGCGAGCTACTATCGCATGCAGTTCGGGCACCACGCCTAGGTTTCGAGCGTATGTAGCTTGAGCGTAACCGCGCCGGGCCTTAAGGAAACCTCCAAGCCCGCTGCCTATACTGTTCTGCGACTAATCCGACACCACGCGGCCAGCCGGCTGCCGATATGCCTTACGAGGAAGAGCATGGCAAAGAAGGACAAGAGTGCTAACGTTCCCACCCCCGACGAGGTCGAGGCCATCTTCGCCGACGTCGACGAGACGGGCCACACGAACGCGTCGAAGGCCCGCAAGGAGCACGGCCGCCGCCGCGCCCGCAAGGCCGCCGTCGAGGTCGATCCCCTCTCGGGCGACGATCCGTCCGGCTCGAGCGTGGGCAAGGTCATGACGCGCACCGCCGTCGTGGTCGTCGCTATCATGCTCGTCCTCGTGGTGCTCTCGCAGGTGGCCTGCGGCCTCGTGCGCCGCGCGGGCACCTCGCAGCTCGCCGAGCACGTCGACTCCGCGAGCGTGTCGCTCGCACTTAAGAACGGCGTCGAGTGGGGCGACGGCTTCACGCAGTTCCCCGAGGATTACACCGTGCTCGAGGCCAACGAGGAGTCCGGCCGCATCGAGGTGAGCGTCGTCGACACCTCGGCCAAGGACGAGCTCGAGTGCCTCGCCGGCTCGCAGATCCAGGCCGCCGCCCTCTCCGTGAACGCCCTGCTCAACCCCAACATCAACCAGGTCGTCTACCATGTCGACGTCCACATCGACGAGGACGGCAAGATCCAGCAGTCGTCGCTGTTTGGCTTCCTCAAGCCCACGGGCATCATGAAGCGCTTCGCCACCTTCGTGTGGACCAAGAGCTCCGGCGCCGACGGCGGCTTCAACTTCAACTGCATGATCACCGACATCGATGCCACCGCCTCGGAGAACCTGCGCCAGAAGGTCACCCTGCCGCGCAACATCATCGACGCCGTGATGGGTGAGGCCGCGACCACGAGCGCGGCCGCCACCGACACCGCTACCACCGAGACGGCCGCGGAGTAGCCACGTGAGCGACGCCTCTTCCTTGCGCCTCTACCAGCGGCAGGGCAACTACCTGCCGCGCGTTGCCGCCGTGCACGACCTGTGCGGCTACGGCAAGTGCTCGCTGGGCATCGCGATCCCTGTGCTCTCGTGCGCGGGCATCGACGTGTGCCCCGTGCCCACGTCGCTCTTCTCGGGTCACACCAAGTTCGACCACTTCTACAAGCTCGACACCACGCCCATGCTGGAGCCCTACCTCGATGCCTGGCGCGCCCATGGCATCGCCCTCGATGGCGTCTACTCGGGCTTTCTTGGGTCGGCCGAGCAGGTCGCCACGATCGAGCGGCTCTACCGCGAATACCCGCGGGCCCTGCGCATCGTTGACCCCGTGATGGGCGACGGCGGCCACAAGTACCCCACCTACACCGACGAGATGTGCGAGGCCACCCGCGCGCTCGTGGCAAGCGCCGACGTGCTCACCCCCAACCTCACCGAAGCCTCGATCCTTACGGGCATCGCCTACGAGGGCCAGGACGTCGACGAGGCCTACGTGGCGCGCGTGCTCGACGCCCTGCTTGCCATGGGCGCCAAGAACGTCGTGCTCAAGGGCATCGTCCATGAGGGGGACAACCTCATTCGCAACTATGTGGCCAGCGAGGGCGCGCCCGTGGCCGAGGTGGCTGGCGACCTGCTGCCATTTATGACGCACGGCACGGGAGACCTGTTTGCGAGTGGCCTCACGGCGGCGATCTTTGCGGGCAAGAGCCTGCTCGAGGCGGTGCGCTTTGCCGGCGCCCTCGTGCGCGATGCCATGGCCATCACGCCCGACCAACCCGATTACGAGGTGCGCGGCGTGAGCTTCGAGTCTGTTCTCGGAGACGTTACGGCTCTTATCTAGGTTCCAAAAAAATGCTGTTCGCGACTATACTGAGAGACTGTGCGCATTGCGCGAAGTCATCACATGCGGTTCCAATTCAAGGGAGCGAACATGGCAGACAAGCCGCTCGTTGGCATCATTATGGGTTCAAAGTCTGATATGCCCACCATGGAGGCGTGCACCAAGCAGCTCGAGGAGCTCGGCGTTCCGTACGAGCTCGTCATCGCGAGCGCCCACCGCACCCCCGACAAGGTCCACGAGTGGGCCGCGAGTGCCGCGGACCGTGGCCTCAAGGTCATCATCGCCGCCGCCGGCAAGGCCGCGCACCTGGGTGGCGTCGTTGCCGCCTATACCCCGCTGCCCATCGTGGGCGTGCCCATGAAGACGAGCGACCTGGGCGGCATGGACTCCCTGCTCTCCATGGTGCAGATGCCCAGTGGCGTGCCCGTTGCCTGCGTTGCCATTGGTGGCGCCAAGAACGCCGCCATCTACGCCACGCAGATTCTGGGCGCCACGATGCCCGAGTATCGCGAGAAGATGGTCGAGTTCAAGCGCGCCATGGCGCAGGGTTAGGCCCGGCAGATGGCAAACGCGTCGAGCGGCAAGCACTTTAGGCAGGCAGGGGAGGCGGCCCCGCGCGCCGCAGCGCCGCAGCACACCCAGGCCATGCCCGCGCCTGGCGAGAGCAACCCCTATGCGTCTAACACGGGAAACGCCGTGGGGTTTGTCTCGACAAGGCCCGCCTCCAAGGGGGCTGACCATGCCAAGGCACCACGGGGCGGTCGCAAGCAGTCCAAGCGCTCCAAGCGGGCTGACCAGGGTGGCAAGCCGCGTCGCCGCGCCAACGTCCTCTCGACGGTCCTCATCGTCATTGGCGTCGTGCTGCTTCTCGTTGCCGGCGGCATGTGGGGCTATGCCCAGTGGCAGTACCACGTGCAGGACGTCAACAACGAGAAGCTCGCCGCCTACGCTACTGTCTCCGACGATGCGGCCAGCGCCCCCACGATTGATTGGGAGGGCCTCAAGGCCGTGAACGCCGACGTCTGCGGCTGGATCTACATCCCGGCCACGCACGTCGACTTCCCGGTCTACCAGGGCCAGACCAACGACACCTATCTGCGCACCTCGGCCACGGGCGAGTACGCGGTGGGTGGGCAGATCTTCATGGACTGCGAGAACAGCCGCCCCGGCCTCGTTGACCGCCAGACCCTCATCTACGGCCACCACCTCAACAACGGCGCGATGTTCACCGACATCGACGACATGGCGACCCAGGACAACTTCGACAAGGTCGACACGGTCTGGTACCTCACCGAGGACGCGAGCTACGAGCTCGAGCCGCTGTTCTTCTACAAGAGCGCGGCCACCAACGGCGCCGCCCGCCAGATCACCTTTGCCTCCGATGACGACTTCCACGCCTACCTGGCAGACGCCCTCTCCCAGGCAACGGCCCAGCGCGCGGGCGCGAGCGGCTCGGTCAACAACATCTCCAAGGTGCTCACGCTGTGCACCTGCGACTACGAGAACGACTTTGGCAAGGGCAACGGTCGAGGCCTGCTCGTCTGTGCCCTCAAGAGCGAGGTGTCCAACACCACATCGTCTGACGTATCAGCCAGCTAGCGGAGGGGAACCGCATGTCTGACCGTTCGATGTACGAGTACGAGAGCTGCGAGGCAATCGAGGACGAGGACGTCCTGCACGACGAGTGCGGCGTCTTTGGCATCTGGGCGCCGGGCCGCGACGTGGCCCGCATGACCTACTTTGCCCTGCATGCCCTGCAGCACCGAGGCCAGGAGAGCGCCGGCATCGCCGTGGGCGATGGCAGCACCGTCATGGTGCGCAAGGACCTGGGCCTCGTTACGCAGGTCTTCAGCGACTCAGACCTCTCGGCCCTGCCCGGCAAGGTCGCCATTGGCCACGTGCGCTATGGCACGGCTGGCTCCAAGGGTTGGGAGAGCGCCCAGCCGCACCTCTCGGCCATTAATGACGTCATCATCGCGCTGGCCCACAACGGCACGCTCGTCAACTTTGATCAGCTGCGCATCGAGCTCATCAACATGGGCGTGCCCTTCCGTACCCACACCGACTCCGAGGTCGCCGCCCGCCTCATCGGCTTCTTCACCGAGAAGAAGCACCAGCTGCGCGCTGGCATCGCCCACGCCATGGCAATGATGGAGGGCGGCTACGCGATGGCCCTCGTGCGTGACAACGCGCTCTATGCCTTCCGCGACCCGCACGGCATCCGCCCGCTGTGCCTGGGCAAGCTGGCTGACGACCAGGGCTGGGTCGTGGCGAGCGAGACCTGCGCCCTCGACATCGTGGGCGCCGAGTTCGTGCGCGACGTGAACCCCGGCGAGATTATCCGCATCTCCGACGACGGCATCTCGTCGTCCCAGGCGCTCGAGACCGAGGCGCGTGCCGAGTGCATCTTCGAGCACGTCTACTTTGCGCGCCCCGACTCGCGCTTCCACGGCAAGAGCGTCTACTCCATGCGCTACAACATGGGTCGCCGCCTGGCGCAGGAGGCCCCGGCCGACGTCGACCTCGTGATTGGCGTGCCCGACTCGGGCCTGCCGCCTGCGGAGGGCTTTGCCCATGAGCTGGGACTTCCCTTTGGCGAGGGTCTCATCAAGAACCGCTATGTTGCCCGCACCTTCATTCAGCCCACGCAGGAGCTGCGCGAGATGGGCGTGCGCCTCAAGCTCAACGCCCTCATCGACAACGTGGCCGGCAAGCGCCTCGTGGTGGTAGACGACTCGATCGTGCGCGGCACCACCTCCAAGCAGATCGTCCGTATGCTCAAGGACGCTGGCGCCACCGAGGTTCACATGCGCATCAACTCGCCCGAGGTCACGTGGCCGTGCTTCTATGGCATCGATACCGATACCCAGGACCAGCTCATCTCGGCGAGCAAGTCCGTCGAGGAGATCTGCGAGTACATCGGCGCGGACTCCCTGGCGTTCCTCTCGCCCGAGGGTCTGCGCGCCTGCGTGCCCGACCTCTCTGGCTGCGCGGGGTGCGCCGCTGGCCGGAGCGGCTACTGCGAGGCCTGCTTCACCGGCGAGTACCCAGTCGAGATTCCGGCGAGCTTCTCGAAGGGCAAGTTCCTCGAGGGCTATACGCCGCGCAACCTTGCCACCGCCCGCGCCGCGTCGAAGATGCATGTAGACGACGTGGCCGAGGCCAACCTCTAACTTGGTATTACGCGCGCCGCCGGCAGACGTCCGGCGGCGCTGCGCCTTGCGTGCGGCATGCCTTGCGCGCGAGGCGGCTCGATTGTCCCAACCCACGAAAGGACCTCTCATGAGCACTGACAAGCACGTGACCTACGAGGACGCCGGCGTTGACACCGCCGAGGGCGGCCGCGCGGTCGACGCCATCAAGCAGATGGTTAAGGAGACGAATCGACCCGAGGTCATCGGCGGCATCGGCGGCTTTGGCGGCCTGTTCTCCGCCGCCGCCCTCAAGGACATGGAGGACCCGATTCTCATCTCGGGCACCGACGGCGTGGGCACCAAGCTTGTGCTGGCGCAGCTGCTCGACCGCCACGAGACCGTGGGCCAGGATCTCGTGGCCATGTGCGTCAACGACATCCTCGCCTCGGGCGCCGAGCCGCTGTTCTTCCTCGACTACGTGGCGATTGGTCACATCGAGGCCGAGCACATGGCAAAGATCGTGAAGGGCGTGGCCGATGGCTGCAAGCTCGCCGGTTGCGCGCTCGTGGGCGGCGAGATGGCCGAGCACCCCGGCGTCATGCGTCCGGACGACTACGACCTCGCGGGCTTCACTGTGGGCGCCGTCGACCGTCCCAAGATGCTCGACCCTGCAAACGTCAAGGCGGGTGACGTCATTATCGGCCTGCCCTCGACGGGCGTGCACTCCAACGGCTACTCGCTCGTGCGCAAGGTCATTGGCGTCGACGGCATCGTGCCAGGCACGCCCGAGGCCGAGGCCAAGCGCGCCGAGCTCGAGGCGCCCCTGGCCGAGCTGGGCAACAAGTCGCTGGCAGACGCCCTGCTCGCCCCCACGCGCATCTACGTGAAGCCCGTCCTCGAGCTGCTGCGCAGCGGGGTTGCCCCGGTCCACGCCATTGCCCACATCACGGGCGGCGGCATCACCGAGAACCTCAACCGCGCGCTTGCCGCCGACGTCGACGCCGTGGTCGACCGCCCGAGCGGCCAGGTTGCCTGGGACGTTCCGCCCGTCATCACCTACGTGGCCGAGCACGCGGGCCTCACGCCCGACGAGGCGTGCAAGACGTTCAACATGGGCGTGGGCCTGTGCCTGATCGTCGATGCGGCCGACGAGACGGCCGTGGTGGCCAAGCTCGAGGAGCTCGGCGAGCACCCGTTCCGCGTGGGCGAGTGCGTGCCGGGTGAGGGCAAGGTGACCTACCGATGAGCGAGGCGCTCAAGATTGGCGTGCTGCTGAGTGGAAGCGGCACCAACCTGCAGGCCATCATCGACCGCATTGCCGATGGCAGCCTCAACGCGAGCATCGAGCTCGTGGTGTCGAGCCGCCCGAGCGCCTATGGCCTCAAGCGCGCCGAGGCCGCAGGTCTGCAGACCCTCACCCTCTCCAAGGAGATCTACGCCGACCCCGAGCAGGCCGACGAGATTATCGCCGCCGAGCTCAAGAGCCATGGCTGCGAGTACGTGATCATGGCCGGCTACATGCGCATGGTCCACGCGCCGCTGCTCGCGAGCTATCCCAACCGCGTGGTGAACCTGCACCCGGCGCTGCTGCCGAGCTTCCGCGGTGCGCACGCCATCCAGGACGCGTACGACCGCGGCGTCAAGGTCACGGGCGTCACCGTGCACTTTGCCAACGAGGAGTACGACAAGGGCCCCATCATCGCCCAGCGCGCGCTGGTGGTGGGGGAGGGTTGGAGCGTGGATGAGCTTGAGGAGCACATCCACGCCATCGAGCACGAGCTCTACCCCGAGGTCATTGGCTGGCTCGCCGCCGGCCGAGTGCATGTGAGGGACAACCTCACGGTGAGCGTCGACCCGGAGTAGACTTGCCTGGGACAATAACTCTGGAGGGTATTGTCCCACTGTGTGATGGTTCGAATAGCAGAAGACCCCCGCGTACCAGCAGATACGCGGGGGTCTTGCCTATTAGTATTGTTCTTATTTTGTCTTCTCACTTGGTGGGAGAGGTGAGAAAAGAGTGCCGAAGCCGAGCGATGAGGCGATAAAGCTCCGGGCTAATTGATCCCGGCTGCGGACGCGTCCGTTTGTTACGCCCTCGCCAGCACGGCGACGGTCTCGGCGTGCTTGGTGTGGGGGAACATGTCCACCACGTCGAGCCGCTCGATGCGGTAGCCGCCCTCGTAGAAGAGGTCGAGGTCGCGGCGCTGGGTCACGGGGTTGCAGCTCACGTAGACCACGCGCGAAGGCGCAAGGCCCAGCACGCCGTTGATGAACGTGGGCGTGGAGCCCGCGCGCGGCGGGTCCATGATGACTACGTCAAAACCCTCGCGGCCGGCCTTGGCCACGTCCTTCATGTAGGCGGTGGCGTCGGCGCAGACGAACTTGCAGCGGGCGGCCAGGCCGTTTCGCCTCGCGTTGGCGCGGGCGTTTGCCACCGCGCCCTCGACCTGCTCGACCCCCACGACCTCAAGGCCGTCGACCTGCCTGGCCGCGCACATGCCAATCGTGCCAATGCCGCAGTAGGCGTCGAGCACGCGCTGCCCGCGCTCGAGCTGCGCCCCCTCGATGGCAAGTGAGTAGAGCACCTCGGTCTGCGCGGGGTTGGTCTGGTAGAACGACGTGGGGCCAATCTCGAACTCGCAGCCCAGGAGCTCGTCGACCATGCGCCCGCTGCCGTAGAGCGCGCGGGCCTCGTGACCCAAGATCGCGTTGGTGCGGCGCTGGTTTACGTTCTGTGCAATGGCGGTGACAAACGGCGCTCGGCGCAGGATGGTGCTCACAAACTGGTGCTCGCGCGGAATCTGCTTGCCGTTGGTGACGATGGTGAGCAGGCACTCGTTGGTGGCATACCCCATCCGTACCACGGCGTGGCGCAGAAGGCCGCGACCGTGGTCCTCGTCGTAGGGGGCAATGCGCAGCTCCTCGGCGGCACGCGCCACCGCAAGCAGCGCTTCGCGGGCGTGCGGCGCCTCGACGATGCAGTTCGAGCAGGGCACGATGCGATGCGTCCCGCGGGCGTAGAAGCCCGAGCGTACGCTCGCGCGCTTGCCGGCCGCAAAGGGCGTCGCCGCCTTGTGGCGGTAGCCGCGCGGCTCCATGCCCTCGGCGTCCATGCCGTGGATGGGGATGAGGTCGTCAAGGTCGTCCTCGGTGGCACCCTCGGGCAAATAATCCGCCATGAGCTCGGCGATCTGCGCCTGCTTGCGGCGCAGCTGGATGGGATAGGGAACGGCCAGCCACTCGCATCCTCCGCACGACTTTGCGATTGGGCACGTGTAGGTCTTGAATCCCATATCTCTCCTGCTCAAACGAGCGATTCCGTGGCCGGTGGGACAGGCCCGGGGCCATGGAGTGCTAAGGTGGTTTCACTATTCATAGGGGGCGGGAAGCGCGGCCGCGCGGCCGTGGTCTCGCGAGCCACTAGAGAAAAGGATACGACATGGCATACATCCGCAAGGTCGGCGTCCTCGGCCAGGGCCACGTTGGCGCCCACGTGGCCCACTCCCTGCTCATGCAGGGTCTCGTTGACGAGCTCTATCTGTGCGACATCAACGACCAGAAGCTCACGAGCGAGGCGCAGGACTTCCGCGACGCCCTGTCGTTCTACCCGCACAACTGCAAAATCGTCACCTGTGGCGCCGAGTACGAGAAGCTCGCCGGCTGCGACGTCATCGTGAACGCCGCCGGCCAGGTCTCCGCCGCCGCCGGCAACCGCGATGGCGAGCTGTTCATCACCACCGACATCGCTCGCACCTTCATCGCGCGCATTGCCGATGCCGGCTTCAAGGGCGTCTGGGTCTCCATCTCCAACCCCTGCGACGTCGTCTGCACCGAGATTTGGCGCCTCTCCGGCTGCGACCCCAAGCGCGTCGTGGGCTCGGGCACCGCGCTCGACTCCGCCCGCCTGCGCAACGCCATCTCGTCCAAGGTGGGCCTGGACCAACACTCGATCAACGCCTACATGCTGGGCGAGCACGGCGCGTCGCAGTTCGCCGCGATGTCGTGCGTGAGCTTTGGCTGCAAGACGCTCGCCGAGCTTGCCGCCGAGCAGCCCGAGCGCTTTGGCTTTGACCAGGCCGAGGTCGAGGACCTTGCGCGCCAGGGCGGCTACGTTACCTACGCCGGCAAGGGCTGCACCGAGTACGCGGTTGCCCAGGCCGCCGTCCGTCTCGTCCAAGCCATCCTGGGCAACGAGCACTACGTGACCTGCTGCTCCACGCTGCTCACCGGCGAGCATGGCGAGGAGGGCAACTTTGCCTCCATCCCGTGCGTCGTGGGCGCCAACGGCATCGAGGAGACCTTCGAGCTGCCGCTGAACGAGCGCGAGAAGGCCGCCTTCCACGCCAGCTGCGAGCACATCCGCGGAAACATCGCCAAGCTGGGCGACTGGTGGAACACCGAGGCCCGCGTGTAGTACTCGCGGGCTTCTTGGCCAATCGGATAGATGAGCCTTTGGGGCCAGCTGCGTGTGCGGCTGGCCCCTTTTCTGTGCGAGGGGGTGCTGGGCGAGGGGACGATGGCGCTCGTCCCGTCTCCGCGCTTGTTGCGCTTGGCTCGCTCCAGCCAGACCTTCATTGCCCAATGCGTCCGCGAAGCTACGCCCGGTCCACTCCTCCCTCAAATGCCCAGCAACGTGCTTGGTTATGTCTCGATATGCATATAAGTTATATTTCCGCAGGTAGATTGCTATGTCCCTTAACTTCGACCCTGTATAGCCAGCTTCAGGCGCAGGGACGGACCCTCGCCTGGCGAGGGAGAGGGACCCTATGGAGAGAAGAAAGACAAGGCGCTGGGGAGGTGTCCTGGCGTGCGCGCTGACCGCGGCCCTCGCGCTCGTGCTGGGCGTCGCCCTGCCCGCCACGCAGGCCTATGCGACCGACGTGAGCCTGGACGAGCCCGACCACGCCAAGACCGTCACCGACAACGGCGACGGCACCTACAGGCTGAGCCTCACCGTCAAAGGAGACTCTCAGAGCTCGTCCGAGAACACGCCGGCCGACGTTGTCCTCGCCATCGACACCTCGGGCTCGATGAATGACAACGGCAAGCTCGACAACGTCAAGAGGGCAGCGAAGGCCCTCATCGACGAGCTGCTCACCGACGACAACGCCAAGCTCGATGCCTCGAAGCAGATTCAGGTCTCGGTCATCAGCTTTGACACGAGGGCCGACACCCCCACGAGCTTCACGGCCAACGCGGACGATGCGACCCAAGCCATCGATGGACTGAAGGCTGAGGGCGGTACCAACTGGGAGGAGGCGCTGCAGAAGGCCAACGCCCAGAACAGCGGCCGTACCGATTCCAGGAAGTACGTCGTGTTCTTCTCCGATGGCGCACCGACGTATCGCATCAGCTCGGTCCAGACGGGTACAAAATTGGTTTTTTCGTTCAGCGAGGGCTTTCACAAGGTTCCTGCCTATGACCAGGACGACACCTGGGCTACCCCGCGCGGCGTTCACGGCTCCGGCAACGACGATCCCTACAACGCCAACTACAACAGCGCCGTGACCGAGGCCAACAAGCGCGACGTTGACACCGTCCAGCTCTTTGCCGTGAGTGGCGACACGTCCGCCAACGCCTCGATGACCAAGTTCGCCAACGACGTCACCGGCGACTTCCTCGACGGTACCGACGCCGACAAGTTGAACGACGCGTTTGCCGAGATTGCCCAGACGATCACCAACTCGTGCTACTACCGCGACGTCAAGGTCGTTGACCAGCTCTCCGACTACGTCGACTTCAAGGATGCCGTCTCCGCAGATGGCACGCTTGCCTCCGCGACCATCACCAAGACCGACGCCTCGGGCACGAGCCCCGTTGCTGGCGCCGTGGCCAAGGTCGACGGCAAGAAGCTCACGGTCGACCTCTCCGGCGAGGGCGAGCTCGAGGCCGGCGCCACCTACACGGTCAGCTTCGACATCAAGCCCACGGCCGACGCCTATGACGCGATTGCCGCGGGTACGCTCACGAACCCCGTTCCCACCAACGTCAACAGCGACCACGACGCCACGACGCTCGAGTACAAGACCGTCACCAAGCGCACCGGAGCCGCCGACGTGGTGAGCGACACGCTCTACGCGGACTATGACATCCCCACCATCTCCCTGCCCACCAAGCAGCTCACGGTGACCAAGACCTGGGAGAACGCCCGCGACGACGCCCGCGCCACCCAGCCCGTCCACGTACAGGTCACGCGCAACGGCGCCGACTACGGCACGCCCGTCGAGCTCTCCGCCAGCAACAACTGGACGGGCACCGTCACCGTGACAGGCAACCCCGCCGACGCCTCCGCCTGGGGCGCCCGCGAGACCGATGGTGACCTTTCCAGCTACACCACCAACGTCGCGGTCGATGGCCTGAACCTCTCGGTCACTAACACCCACAAGGCCTGGTCCGTCACGGTCGATGGCGCCACCGAGCTTGCGGGCACCAAGACCCTCACGGGCCGCACCCTCGTCGCCGACGAGTTCAGCTTCACCATCACCCCGTGCGACGGCGCCCCTGCCCCCACGAAGACGACCGCCACGAACGACGCTGCGGGCAACTTCCACTTTGGCGACATCACCTTCGACGCGCCCGGTACCTACTACTACGACGTGGCCGAGGTCACCGACGGTCTTGACAAAAAGGGCATCACCGCCCAGACCTCCGCGCTGCAGGTCAAGATCGACGTGGTCGAGAAGGACGGCGCCCTGGTGGCCCAGGTGAGCCTGCCCGAGGGTGGCCTCGCCTTTGCCAACGCCTACAAGCCCAGCGACGCTACGGTTAACGTCATGGCCTTCAAGCGGCTCGCCTGCAACCAGGAGGGCGTCAAGGCCCCCGACCTTAAGGCCGGCGACTTCTCGTTCACCATCACCGGCAACGGCCCTCTGCCCGCTGCCACCACCGTCTTCAACGACGAGGCCGGCAACGTCTCCTTTGGGGCCATCACCTTCACCAAGGCAGACCTCGGCGGCGAGATGAGCAAGACGTTCACCTACCAGGTCAGCGAGTCTGGCTCCAAGGCGGGCGTCACCAACGACTCCGATAAGACCTTCACGGTCACCGTCAGAGACAACGCCGACGGCACCATGACGGCCGAGATGAGCCCCATCGACCCGTTCGTGAACACCTACGCCGCCGAGTCCGCGAACTACAGCGTCTCCAACGACATCACCATGAGCAAGCAGCTCGATGGTCGCGCCCTCGAGGCCGGCGACTTCACCTTTGAGCTCGTCGACGCCAATGGCAAGCAGGCGGCCACCGCCACCAACGACGCCAACGGCACCGTTGTGTTCAAGAACGTCACGTACACCACGCCGGGCGAGTACACCTACACCGTCCGTGAGGTCAACGACGGCAAGGGTGGCGTGATATACGACGCCAGCACCTACCAGGTGAAGGTTACCGTGGCTGACAATGGCAAGGGCCAGCTTGTTGCCAAGGCCTCAAGCGACGCCGACGCCATCGTGTTTAAGAACAGCTATGCTGCCGCGCCCGCGAGCGTGAGCCTCTCCGCCACCAAGGTGCTCGAGGGTGCCCAGCTCACCGATGACCAGTTTGGCTTTGAGGTGCTCAACAAGGGCCAGGTCGTTGCCCGTGGTAAGAACGCCGCCGACGGTACCGTGAGCTTTGGCGCGCTGGCGCTCAACCAGCCCGGCACCTACAGCTTCCAAATTTGCGAGGTCAACGATGGCCAGCAGGGCGTGACCTACGACGGCTCCAGCCATGACGTCAAGGTCGTCGTGACCGACGACGGCAAGGGCCAGCTTACGGTGAGTTCCGTCGAGGGCGACAACCCCACGTTCACCAACTCCTACACCGCTCCCAAGCAGGAGAAGGACAACGACGAGGGCGATGACAACCAGGGTGGCGCCCAGCAGGGCAACGACAAGCAGATGCCCCAGACGGGCGACACCAACAACGCCACCGTCCCCGTTGTGCTTGGTGCTGCCGCTGTGATCTGCGTGGCCGCCGGCCTTGTGATTGCCAAGCACAGGAAGTAACGCTTGGGGCTGTTCCCCTCGAGGGGCAGGCAGATTCTTAGGAGGGGCCAGTCGCAATTGAGCGGCTGGCCCCTTTTCATGTAGCGCCATCGTTTGGCACGTCTGTCCCTCAATATGCATATAAATCATATTTCCGCAGGTAAAAGGTTCGAATTACTAGCGTAAAGAAGGTAGGGTGCCACCTGCATATTCTGAATGTCGATTGAAATATGCATTACGGCCGACATCCAAGAATCACGTTTCGAAACAAGGAGCCAGGCCATGCAGCGCCACCGAGTTCCCGAACCAGTCAGACCTGCCGTCCTCGACCGCGCGACAGCATCCAAGTTCCGTCGCAGGAATCGGTAGGGATTCGGGGGGATCCATGACCAAGCGAGCCAAGGTCAGCGCCACGGCCGGCGTGCGCATCAACGAGCGAGAGCTTGCGGTGTTGCGGCAGATTGCCCGGGTGAACTCGACCGTTGTGAGCGTCAGCCAGCTATCCGCGGATTATTCATGCAGCTTGGCTACGGTGCGAAACGTCATTCGTTCGCTCGAGCACAAGGGACTTATCAGCGTGCAGGCGCGCTTCCTTCGCAACGGCGGTCAGCTCGAGAACGAGTACGAGGTTACGCAGGAGGGCATCCGTGTTCTGGAGTGCGATGATGCACTCGCCAAGGACGAGCGCTAGACAACATCGTATATCCCTCCTGTTCGAAGAAGTTCGGGGGGGGGGGATGCCTCAGAGGTAAATGGCGTCTGCTTGAGCGCCGCTGCCCCTGTTGCTCCCGCGTCTCCCAGCCGCGGTGGCGGTGACGCGCCGTGGCTCGAATTCGAAGCGACGATAGCGAGTTAATGCGCAAGGTGGGCCAGGCCTTCGCCGACGCCCGTGCCGAGGCCGGCCTCACGCAGGTCGAGGTCGCGCGCCTGTCGGGCGTGCACCAGTCCTGCGTGAGCCGTCTCGAGCAGGGCAACGGTAACGCGACAGTCGCCACGATGGAGGCCGTCGCGAACGCCCTGGGCTGCCGCCTCGACGTGCGCCTGCTGTTCCCGGCGCCTCCGCGCTCCTCCCACAAGTAGCGGGCCGTGGGGTCTGGCGGCGTGGCTGGATTCTATCGCCCTGCTTGCGCTCACGTTTTGCGCCCTCGCTCGTCCTCGTTGCCCTGCTCGCACGCGTCGCCTGCCCATTTCGCCCGTGCGCCCCTCTCGCAAGATGGGCGTTCGGCGCTCTTCTCGCACAAAGCAACCAAGGGGTGGTCCACGCCGCCCGCCCGCAATCGCGCCCCGTTCGCCGCACGGGCGGCGAGACGTCTTTTTGTCCCGTATCCGATTGGGTACGGTTAATCCAACGAATGCCGTGGCGTATGTGGGCCGCGCGCCCACCCAAGCAGCGGTTTGGGTGCGCCAACTGCGGCGATTCTCCCTCCCGTCTGTGCCACGTGGACCTCAACGGAGGGAGTCATCATGAGCGAGAAGATTAGAAACGTTGCCCTCGTCGGCCAAGGCGGCGTGGGCAAGACCATGCTCGCCGAGGCCATGCTCCACCTTTCGGGCGTCACGACCCGACTGGGCGGCCACAAGGGCACCAAGCCCACGCTCGACTATGACCCCGAGGAGGAGAAGCGCTCCTTCTCGATCAAGCTCGCCATGGCGCCCGTTCCCTGGAACGGCGCGCGCCTGAACGTCATCGACGCCCCCTGCTACCCTGACTTTGTTGGCGATGCCTACGCCGCGATGTCTGCCGTTGAGACCGCGGTCTTCGTCGTCGACGCCGCCGGCGACCCCGGCGCCATCACCACGCGTCTGTGGTATGCGGCCGAGGATCTGTCGCTTGCCCGCGCCGTCTTCGTGAACCGCATTGATCGCTCCGAGGCCCAGTACGCCGCCACGCTCGCTGCGCTGCAGGAGCGCTTTGGCCAGCGCCTGGGTGCCGTGACCCTGCCGTGGGGCGTGGGCGACGACTTCAAGGGCATCATCGACGTCATTCGCATGCGGGCCCGTCACCTTGACGGCAACGGCAAGCCGGTCGTCTGCGACATCCCCGACGACATGCGCGCCGCCGCCGACGAGGCTCGCGCCCACCTCTGCGAGCTTGTGGTCGAGGCCGACGACGAGCTCATGCTCAAGTATCTCGAGGGCGATGGCCAACTCACCCAGGATGAGCTGGAGGGCCTGCTCGCCAAGGCCATCGCCGAGCGCATCTTCGTGCCGGTCTTTGCCGGTTCGTGCACGCGCGAGGAGGGCGTCACGAGCCTCATGGACGACATCGAGACCTACTTCCCCGCGGCAAGCGACTTTGGCTCGGTGCCGCTGGTCAACGGCGACTACCTCGACATCGACGAGGACGACGACCGCCCGGTTGGCTTTGTCTTCAAGGTCCTCAACGACCAGCAGAACGGCCGCCTCGCCCTCGTGAAGGTGCTTGCCGGCACGTTCACCCCGGGCCTCGAGCTCACCTGTGCCCGCACGCGCAAGCCCGAGCGCCTCGCGCGCATCTACCGCATGGTTGGCCGCGACATGACCGAGGTTTCGAGCGCGGTTGCTGGCGACATCGTGGTTGCGCCCAAGATCTCTGCCATGGCGGGCGACACCCTGTCCGTGACGGGCAAGGTCGAGGCCGCGGCGTTCCGCTTCCCCAACTCGCTCTACCAGGTGGCCATCGAGCCCGACAAGCGCGGCACCGAGGACAAGCTGTTCAGCTTCCTCGAGAAGTCCTGCGACGCCGATCCCACGATGAAGGTCACGCGCAACGAGGAGACCGGCCAGACCGTCATCAGCGCGCTGGGCGAGGCCCAGGTGTCCGTCCTGCTCGACCGCATGGCCGCCCGCGCCGGCGTCTCGGCGCACGTGGTGCCCATTCGCGTGCCGTATCGCGAGACCATCCGCCGCACCTCGAGTGCCCAGGGTCGACACAAGAAGCAGACCGGCGGCTCCGGCCAGTACGGCGACTGCTGGCTGCGCCTCGAGCCCAACCCGGGCGGCGGCTACGAGTTCATCGACGAGGTCGTGGGCGGCCGCATTCCCAAGGGCCTCATCCCGGCCGTCGACAAGGGCGTGCAGGAGACCATGTGCGAGGGCGTCGTCGCCGGCTATCCCATGATCGACGTGCGCGTTGCCTGCTACGACGGCAGCTATCACTCCGTCGACTCCAACGAGATGGCATTCAAGACCGCCGCGCGCATCGGCTTCCAGAAGGCTGCCGCAGACGCCGAGCCCGTTGTGCTTGAGCCCATGGCAAAGATCGAGGTCACCGCACCCGAGGACTACGCCGGTTCGATCATGGGCGACGTCAGCGCTAGCCGCGGCCGCATCGAGGGCATGGACGCCGGCGAGCGCGGCACCACCGTCATCCAGGCGCGCGTTCCCTACGCCGAGGTGCTCGACTATGCCACGCGCCTGCGCTCGCTGTCTCGCGGCACCGGCGAGTTCACCCTCGAGCTCGAGGGCTACGAGCAGGTTCCCCACGACGTGCAGGCCAAGCTTGCCGAGGAGTGGCAGGCCCGCCGCGCCGCCGGTAGGTAGGTGCGTCACATAGGTTCAGTTGGGGCGACGGCGCCGTTCGCGGGGTCGTCGCCCCTTCTTGTGTAGCGCCGCGCCCTGGTGCGCGTATCATCTCCCCAACTATTTGGGGAGGGGAAGCGATGGGCGAGGGGATTGGTTTTGGCGGCGTCTACGGCTCTGGCCTGGTGCGGCCGCAGCGTGGGTCTTCGATTGTGGCTGGGCACGAGAGCGCACTGAGGTTTTGGGCCAACGTGCGCCGCTCGAATGCCGGGATGACAAAGGAGCTGCTTGGGGAGCTGTATCCCGACGACATGCTTGCTAGCATCGACACCGAGAGCGTCTGGGCCGACTGCTCGCTGCTTCCTCTCGAGCTTCCACATGACGTGGCACCCCGCATTGCCCACGCGTCTGCCGCGTTGGGGCTTGATGGCCCGCTCGACATAGTTGTTGGTAAGGACTCCGCCCGCCGTGCGTCGGCGGGTGCTAGGTGCCATGTGTGGAAGGGCCCCGTTCCCGATGGGCTCATCTGCTGTCCCGAGCCGGGCGTTTACGTCGTGGCTCCTGAGGTTGCGCTGATGCAGGTGGCTTCTGGCCTTGGCTTTTACAAGACGCTTGCCCTAGCGATGGAGCTCTGCGGAACCTATTCGTGCGATGGCGTGCGCGGCTGCGAGTATGGGGTGGTTCCCGTGACAACCGCCGCGAGAATTGGGCATCTTGTGAGCATCGTTGGCAGGATCCGCGGGCTCGACGCCGCGCGCCAGGCTGCCAGGTGCTGCATGGACAACTCGGCTTCTCCGAGGGAAACCGCCTTGGCCGCGATGCTAAGTCTGCCGCGGAGGCTGGGTGGCTGGGGCTGTCCGAGGCCAGAGCTCAACGTTGAGATTGAGCTGAGCGAATCAGCAGCGCACCAGTGCGGGCGTTCGCATCTCGTTGCCGACCTGCTTTACCGGCGTGCGAAGCTCGACATCGAATATCAGGGGAAGGAATGGCACACTGCAGACGAAGGCAGGTCGCGAGACGAGGCGAGGCAGAATGCCCTGATGCAGATGGGCTACTCCTGCGTCTTCGTGGCGGCCAGGCAGATCGCAGACGAATCGAAGGTCGACGGCATTGCCGAGCTGATTAAAAGAAAGTCTGGCCTGAGACCGGAGAGAACGGAAGCGAATGAGCAGATGAGGGCTCGTCGGGCAGAGATGCTGGCGGCTCTGGGTATTTGCGATTTATAACAAGCCATCTACCGGAGCGCCCGAGAAAGAAATGGTCGTTCGACCGAGTTCTGAATGACCTTTGGGCCAGAAATGAGGCTAAACCCAAGGCCTGGGTGGCTCGCCGGAATTATTGCAGTCTGTCTACCTGCGATTATTAGTTTTCCCGATATGAAGAGTGTCCCCTAATTGCTCGATAGCTCGTTCAGAACTCGGTCGAACGACCAATTAAGGGAGTAATTGCTTGGAAGATGGCCTAAACGAAGCCGGGGAGGGCGCGAACGCGCCCTCCCCGGCTTGTGAGTTTCTGCAAATGACGGCCTACGCCCAGCCAAAGTCGGCGAGGCAGTGGTCGACGTTGTCCTCGAAGGTGCCGAGCTCGATGCCGCAGCGGGCGATCTTGCCGGCATCGAGCCTAAAGTCGCGGAAACGGTCCGCGTAGCGCTCGGTGTTGGGAAGGATGTAGCGCTCGACCTCATCCTCGCCATAGCCAAACTTGCTCGCGACGAGCCTGGCGCACTCGTAGGTGCTCATGCCGTCGCTGACATCGTGCCCGTTTGCGGCCGCGAAGTGATACGTGCCGCTCTCGAGCTCGCAGATGCTCGCGAAGTTGTCTGCCAGCTGCTGTGCATAGGTCATGCAACGCTTCTCGTTCACGGTGAACATGGTGGGCGTGCGCGTGCGCATCGCGCGAAGCACGTTGCCCACGATGCCAGGCGAGGGCCTCACGCCCGGCATCGCCATGCCAAACATCCACGAGAGGCGCAGCGTCACGTGGTTGCTCGAGTTTGCCGTAAGCCAAGCGTCTACCTCGGACTTCTGGATGCCGTAGTTGGTGACGCAACTGGGCTCCACGCTCTCGTCGAACGGCCCGGGCTCGCTCTTGCCGTTGAACAGCTGCTCGGTCGAGATGAACAGCATGCGCTTGCCGCGCTCCTCGCACACCTTGGCGATCTCGATGGCCGAGTCGCAGTTGACAAGGTGTGTGCCGGCCGGGTCGTTCTCGCAGTCTGCCGTCGTGGCGTTGGCGGCCGTGTGGAACATCACGTCAAAGTCGAGGCCCTCAAAGAACGAGTGAACCTCCTGCGGCTTGGAATAGTCCACGTCGGCGCGGCTCACGCGCACGAACTCGAACTTGTCGCCGTTGTACCTCTGCACGAGGCTTGCCAGATAACCGCTGGCGCCGGTAACGGCCACTTTCTGCTTCATGGGGCTTCCTCTCTAGGGCCGATAGCTCTGCAGCACGCGGCAGTTGCCGCGCACGGTGAACTCGCGCACGCAAGCCGGGATGACGCACGAGCGCGTGTACCCCAGCTCAACCGTGCCCTCGCTGGTCTCGATCGTGGCCGTGCCGTGGACGCAGGTGAGAATCTGGTAGCGCCCACCCTTCTCGACGTGCCACTCGCCAGCGACGTCTACCACGTTCGACTCGAACAGACGGTGGGTCACGCCTCGGCGCACGCGCGTGCCGGCCGCCTCGTCGTAGATCCCCAGGTGCTCGACCGTGGTCTCGTTGTCGGTCTTGAGCACGTCGAACCCCTTGTCGACGTGCAGCTCGCGGCCGCGGCCCCAGTCACACAGGCGATACGTGGTGTTGCCAAACGAGCCAATCTCGACGGCAAAGATACCCGGTCCCAGCGCATGCATCGTACCTGCGGGGATGAGGATGAAGTCGCCCTCGTGCATCTCGATGCGCCTGCCGTACCTGTCGCCGATCGTGTCGTCTGCCGCCGCCTCGCGCAGAGCGTCCACGTCACTCGTGGTGCAGCCGGCGATGAGCTCGGCGCCCGGCTCGGCGTGGAGGACGTACCAGGATTCGGCCTTCTCGTGGTCGCCCTCGGCTGCCTGGGCGTAGGTCTCATCGGGGTGCACCTGCACGGAGAGGAACTCCTTGGGGTCCATCGAGACGACCTGAATCGTGGCATCGTCGGCAAGGTCGCCGATGAGCTCGTCGTGGTGCTTGGCGATGAGCTCATCGAAGCGCGTGCCGTCGAACGGGCCGCCCTCGACCGAGGTACAGACGTCGGGGTGAGCCGAGACGTCAAATGCCTCGCCATTGTTGACGTCGTCGCCATGCTCGAGGCCGCGAGCCTCGGAGATGCGGGTTCCGCCCCAGATGGGGGAGATGTAGGTGGGCTTGAGCAGAATGGGACCCATGCCGCTTCCTTTCCTCTAGTGCCGGCGCGCGCTCGTCGGCACTAACGACCTAACAAAAAGCGGCCACCGCCAAGGCGATGGCCGCAGGCACAACTCTACAGCTCGATGGACTCGATGCCCTGCTCCTCGAAGCGGCGGCGCAGCTCGTCGATGATCGGCATGCCCGCGCTGCAGCCGATGCGCGTGGCGCCCGCGCGCACCATGTCGAGGAAGGTGTCGGCGTCGCGAATGCCGCCGGCGGCCTTGACCTGCACCTTGTCGCCGCAGTGGGCCTTCATGAGCTCGACGTCGTGGACGGTGGCGCCGCCGGTGGAGAAGCCGGTGCTCGTCTTGATGAACGTGGGCTCGACCTCCTTGGCGATCTCGGCGAGCTTGACCTTCTCGTCATCGTTGAGCAGGCAGTTCTCGAAGATCACCTTGCAGGGAATGGCCTCCTCGCGGCCCTCGCTGGCCTCGCGGCACACGGCCACGATCTGCGTCATCTCGTCGGCGATGTAGTCCCAGTTGCCAGCCTTGACCTGGGTGAGGTTCACCACATAGTCAATCTCGGAGGCGCCGTTCTCGATGGCGTCCTTGGTCTCGAAGACCTTGGCGGCGATGGAGGTCTGGCCGAGGGGGAAGGCAATGGCGGCACCCGTGTGGATATCGGTGCCGGCAAGCTGCTCGGAGCAGAACTTGGACTGGACCTGGTTGATGGCAACCATCTTGAAGTGATAGCGCTTGGCCTCATCGCACAGCTTGGCCATGTCGGCCTCGGTGGCATCGGGGTGCAGGTTGGTGTGGTCAATGAGGCGAGAGAGGTCGTCGAGCGTGTAGGTTGCCATCTGGTGCTCCTTCCCGAGCCCGTCTCTGGGCCCGAATCAGGCCGCTGTTGCGCGGCGATATGACGCGCCACCACCTAAGTATGCGCGCCTCGTGCTCTGTACAAATGATACCTCTAACGAGCTTACAAATCATGCGGCAATGGCAAAATGTAAGAACAAATAATGCGATTTGGCACAAATAAGTACCGTTAAACCAAAATAATCGACCGTTCGGGGAAGACCACACATATCTGCATATGTGGACGAAAAGTGAATATGTATTCTTTAGGTCAAGACAAATCGAAAGGATATCGATGAATATTTTGCTTACATCTCATGGTGGCCTCTGCACTGGCATGCTCGATGCGTTCCAGATGTTTGCCTCGGGCGCCACGCACGTCAGTGCGGTGAGCCTCACTGACACCGGTATCGACGACTTCCGCGATCGTCTTACCGCTCGCGTCAACGAGCTTCTCACCCAGGGCGACCTGCTGATCCTCGCGGACCTGGCGGGCGGCACGCCCTTCAACGAGTCCTACGCCCTGTTCCTCAACAACCCCGAGCACATCAGGCTTGTCGCTGGTGCCAATTTCCCGATGCTTCTGGAGGCCGGCGTGCTTGCGATGAGCTCTGATGACCTGGAGGCGGTTACCCAGGCCGCCCTCACGGCAGGTTCTGCTGGCGTTACTGCTGCGGAGACGCCCGCAGACAGCTCGGACGACGAGGACGATCTGTTCTAGCCGGCGGGGAGGGGCTGGCGCAAGCCGAAGGGGAGCCCCTCCCAACCGCGCCCACATGGGCGCCACTCAGGTATCCCGGGGCACGTGCCCCGAGCAATAACAATCTGCATTTGGGAGGAACCTACTATGGCAATCACTCTCGCCCGCGTCGACGACCGCGTTATCCACGGTCAGACCATGACCCGCTGGGTCGCCAAGAAGCCGGTCGACTCGATCATCGTCATCAGCGACAAGGTCGCCAAGGACGAGCTCCGCAAGAAGGTTCTAAAGGCTGCCGCCGCCAACCTCAAGCTCGGCATCTATGACGTCGAGCAGGGCGTCAAGGCCCTCGAGAAGGTCCACGCCTCCAACAAGAACTTCTACATCATCTCCGACTCCACCACCGGCTTTGCCGACATCGTTCGCCACGGCGGCGACTTTGGCAAGGTCCTCAACATCGGCAACCTCAACGGCGCCCGCCCCAACACCAAGCCCATGGGCAACGCCGTGTGCCTCAACGACGACGACGTCGTGGCGCTCGACTACCTCGAGGAGCAGGGTGTCGAGGTCCAGTTCCAGCTCATCCCTGATGACAAGCCCATCAGCTGGCCCAACATGAAGGCCAAGTACCAGTCCGCTTAGCGATTGCGCCTGGCGCGCCCATTGGGGACGGACGCGCACAAACAGGCTTCAGTCAGCAAAGAAGCTCGCTTGTATAGCGAGCAAAGCCGGCCGCGAGCCGGAATAGTTCCATCGTTGAAGGAGGAGAAATGGAACTGCTTTTCCCAGCGCTTATGTGTGGCATCTTCTGCTACCTGGGCGCCATCGAGTCCGCGCCGATGTTCGGCATCACGGGCAGCTTCTACATGGTTGGCCGTCCGCTCGTCGGTGGCCTGCTGTGCGGCCTCGTCTTCGGTGACGTGACGGCCGGCGTCCTGTGCGGCGTTGCCGTCCAGGCCGTGTTCATCGCCAACCTCTCCACGGGCGGCGCGACGAACTCCGAGATCACCTACGCCACCTACGGCGGCATCGGCCTCGCCATGGCCACCACCAAGGATCCGGCCGTGGCCGTGACCCTGTCGGTGCTTGTCGGCAACACCTTCGGCCTGATCTTCTACAACACCCGTATGGCCCTCTACTCGTTCTTCAACAACGGCGCCCAGAAGGCCGCTGAGGAGAACAACGACCGTGGCATTACCCTCTGGCACGTCATCTACCCGCAGATCTGCACGTTCTTCCTTCGTGCCGTCCCCGTGTTCCTCGCCATCTACCTTGGCCAGGGCCTCGTCGACTCCCTGCTCGCCTCCGTCCCCGAGGTCGTCACGCACATCATCTCCGTCCTCGGCGGCGTCCTGCCCGCCCTCGGCATCGGCATGCTGATGAACATCGTCATCAAGGAGAAGATCCAGCTCATCTACTTCTTCGCTGGCTTCGTGCTCCTGGCCTTCGCCGGCCTCCCGATGGTCGCCATCGTCTTCATCGCTGCCCTCGTCGCCTACCTCGTCTACCAGTCCTCCGGCAAGGCCGCCGCTGCCCCTGCCGCTGAGGCCACCGGCGACAACGCCGACGGTTCCTACGAAGACGACGACCTGTTCTAAGAAGGGAGACAACAAATGGCAACTGAAATCACGCCCAAGGTTGGCCCCAACGGCAAGCAGGGTCTGACCAACAAGGATCTCAACCAGCTCTGGCTGCGCTGGGCCTTCACTCACCTGTCCTCGATGAGCTACGAGAAGCTGCAGGCCCACGCCTTCGCCTGGTCCTACATCCCGTTTGCCAACAAGTACTACGCCGATGACCCCGAGGCCAAGCGTCGCCTGCTCGTTCGTCAGTCGGTCTTCTACAACACCGAGCCGCAGACCGGTACGCTCGTCAACGGCATCGTGGCCTCCCTCGAAGAGAACATCGCCCTCGGCGGCGACGTCGACGAGGAGATGCCCAACAACGTCAAGACCGCCCTCATGGGCCCGCTGGCCGGTATCGGCGACTCCATCGTCCAGGGCATCATCGTCCCGATCCTGCTCTCCATCGGCATGAGCCTCGCCGCCGGCGGCAGCCCGCTCGGCCCGCTGTTCTACATCATCTCCTGGGGCATCATCGGCCCGCTGATCTCGTTCGTCTGCTTCCGCACCGGCTACAAGCTCGGCGTCGGCGCGGTTGACATGATCGTTGGCGAGACCGCCCGCCGCCTGACTGACGCCTTCAACGTGCTGGGCATCATGGTCATCGGCGCCCTGTCGGCCGGCAACATCGCCCTCGTGACCACCCTGAACATCCCTATGGGTGGCGACTGGGCTCCGCTGCAGGACACCCTCGACGGCGTCTTCCCCAAGATCCTTCCGCTGATCGCCGTCCTGGTCACCTGGTGGATGCTCGACAAGAAGCAGTTCTCGCCCACGAAGGTCATCCTGGTCCTCACGGCCGCTGTCATCGTCTTCTGCCTGCTTGGCGTCTTCTAAGGATTGCCCCGCAACATCTGAGCGAGGTCACATAGCGAGCTCGCTGTTCCAAGGCCCCGGGGCACCCACACGGTTCCCCGGGGCCTTCCTTTTTTATTAACCGATTCACCAGCTTTGGCCTGTGGTGATGCTCGAACGTCGTCATGTGCGAGACGAGCCGACGTACGCGAATCGTCCCCATGAGCAACAAGGGACGGGGCATCGACCCGCCCAAGGCCGCAAGCAAAAGCACCTACGGAAAGGACGCGCCATGGCACTTCTGCGCTTCAAGCCCATCCCCAAGCAGACCGTCTGGGGCGGCAACACCTGCCGCGACTACTACCACTACGACTGGATGCCCGACGGCGTGGGCCAGGCCTGGGCGTTCGCCGACCAGGGCGAGCAGTCCAACGTCTGCGTCTCCGGCGAGTACGAGGGCAAGACGCTCGGCGAGCTGTGGCGCGAGCACTCCGAGCTGTTTGGCGACACCAACCGCCAGTTCCCGGTGATCATCTCGCTGCTGTGCCCGGTCGACGACCTCTCGATCCAGGTGCACCCCGACACCGAGCACGCCAAGCCCCTGGGCTTTGCGGCGGGCAAGAACGAGGCCTGGTACTTCCTCGAGGCGGCCGAGGGCTCCGAGCTGGTCTGGGGCCACAACGCCACCGACGAGGCGGACCTTCGCAACTACATCGCCGAGGGTCGCTGGGCAGACCTCATCGGCCACCTGCCCATCGAGAAGGACGACTTCGTCTACCTGCCGGCGGGCCTGCTCCACGCCTGCTGCAAGAACGTCATCGCCTACGAGATTCAGCAGGCTACCGACGTCACCTACCGCTTCTACGACTACGACCGCGTGCAAGCCGACGGGTCGCTGCGCGAGCTGCACCTCGAGCAGGCCATCGACTGTCTGAGCTACGACAAGTCGATGATGGTCAACCAGGCCAAGCCCTGGACCGAGGACCTGGGCAACATGAAGCGCACGCACCTCATCTCCAACGACTCGTTCACGGTCGAGAAGATCGAGGTTACGGGCCCGTGCACCCTGCCGGGCGAGGAGTACAAGCTCGTGACCGTGGGCCGCGGCTCGGGTACCGCCAATGGCGAGGACATCGCCGTGGGCGACCAGATCCTGCTGCCGAAGGGCGAGCCCCTCGAGCTCGACGGCAACGTCACGCTGCTTACCACGACCGCCTAGGCCAGTACGCCTGCAACCACGACTTCTCAAGGAGAGAACATGCTGCTACTGCCCTCTATGATGTGTGCCGACTTCCTTCGCTTGGGCGAGGAGGTCGACGAGCTGGTTGAGGCCGGCTGCGACGGCTTCCACCTCGACGTGATGGATGGCCACTTCGTGCCCAACCTGGGCATGGGCCTGGGCGACGTCGAGGCCATCTGCGGCCGCTCGAAGGTCCCCTGCGACGTGCACCTGATGTCGAACCATGAGCCCACGACCATCGACCTGCTGGTCAAGGCTGGCGTGCAGATCGTTTACGTTCACCAGGAGGCCGAGCCCACCATCAACTCGACCCTGCTGCAGATCGAGCGCCTGGGCTCCCACCCCGGCCTCGTCGTCGACCCAGGCGTCAACTTCGAGACGGTCGAGACGTCGCTGCCGGTGGTCGACTACGTGCTGGTCATGACCGTGAACCCGGGCTTCTCGGGCCAAAAGTACCTCGACTACGTGGACGAGAAGCTCGAGCGTTTCGTCGCGGCCAAGGAGAAGTATGGCTACAAGGTCATCATCGACGGCGCCTGCTCGCCCGCGGTGATTGAGAAGGCCGCCAAGATGGGCGTCGACGGTGCTGTCCTGGGCACGAGCGCCGTCTTTGGCAAGGGCCGCCCCTACGCCGACATCTTCAAGGAACTCCGCGAGCTGTAGGCGTGACAAAGGGGTCAGAGCCCTTTGTCACCTTTTCTGAAATGCGTGGTCTGGTGGGGTGGCGTGCCTGGCGCGCCGCTCCACCTCGTGACGCCGGGTCGTCCGTGCAAAGCGGATGGCCCTTAAATTTTGTGTGGCGCCGCGCACTTCTCGCGTTATGTATGCAACAATAACTTACATATGTATATGTAAGAAATTTTACGAGGACTCGCCTCGTTCCATAGCAAGGACGGTGCACCATGGCCACGCTCTACTCCGCGATCAAGGATGACCTGCTCGCAAAGATCAAGGATGGCACGTACAAGGAGGGCGAGATCATCCCGCCCGAGATCGAGCTCGCCAAGAGCTACGGCGTGAGCCGTCCCACGATTCGCCAGGCCCTCCAGATCCTCGCCAACGACGGCTACGTCGAGAAGCGCAAGCGCCGCGGCACGATCGTCACGAAGCCCAAGGTGGCCCAGGGCCTCACGATGGGCGTGCGCAGCTTCGAGGAGGACATGAGCCGCGAGGGCCGCACCGTTCGCTCGACCGTCATCATCTTCAAGCGCGAGCGCGCGAGCGACGAGGTGGCAGCGAACCTCGAGCTCAAGCCTCGCGAGGAGGTCTACAAGCTGGTTCGCCTGCGCTACGTCGACGACAAGCCCAACGTGTTCGTCGAGAGCTACATCCCGGTCGAGCCCTACCCCGACTTCGAGCGCTACGACTTCACCACGCAGCGCATGTACAGCGCCATGACCGAGTGCGGCCACCCCGTGACGCAGGCGCACCGCCGCCTCGACGTCATCAAGGCCGATGCCGCCACCGCGGCCCTGCTCGACGTCGACCCCGGCGACCCGCTGTTCCTCTTCCACACCGTGGGCCGCGAGTCCGACGGCCACGCCGTCGAGTACTCGATTGCCACCTACCGCGGCGAGAACAACACCTTCGAGTTCAACGTCAGCCGCGAGGAGCAGTAGCGCTCTGAGACAAATTAGCCCGGAGCTTTATCGTCCCAAACCACAGGAAAAGCAGGACATAATTGCTCCGGGCTAATTCGTCCCATGCGGGCACATCGCCCCGGACCAAGCAGCCAAACAAGATGAGGCCCGCCGGTCCTGGGTGAACGGCGGGCCTCCTGCAAAAGAGGGTGCTCTGTATGATTGGCGCCTGCCGCGCGGCCAACGCGCGGACGCAGGCAAGCGCCGACTCGCGGTGCGCTCCTACAGCTCGATGGAATCGATGCCCTGCTCCTCGAAGCGACGGCGCAGCTCGTCGATGATGGGGATGCCGGCGCTGCAGCCGATGCGCTCGGCACCCGCGCGCACCATGTCGAGGAAGGTGTCGGCGTCACGGATGCCGCCGGAGGCCTTGACCTTGACGGCGTCGCCCACGGTCTGCTTCATGAGCTTGACGTCCTCGACGGTGGCGCCGCCGTTGGCGCAGCCGGTGGAGGTCTTCACGAAGGTCGGCTTCACGCGCGTGGCGATCTCGCAGATCTTGACCTTCTCCTCGTCGGTGAGCATGCAGGTCTCGAGAATGACCTTGCAGGGAATCTCGAGGCCGGTGGCCTCGCGGGCCTCCTGGCAGGCGGCGACGATCTGGGCCATCTCGTCGGCGATGTAATCCCAGTTGCCGGCCTTGACCTGCGTGAGGTTCACGACGTAGTCGATCTCGTTGGCGCCGTTGGCCAGGGCGTCCTTGGTCTCGAAGACCTTGGCGGCGATGGAGGTCTGGCCCAGCGGGAAGGCGATGGCCGCGCCGGTGTCGATGTCGGTGCCGGCAAGCTGCTCGGAGCAGAATTTGGACTGGACCTGGTTCACGGCGACCATCTTGAAGTGGTAGGCCTTGGCCTCGTCACAGAGCTTGGCCATGTCCTGCTCGGTGGCGTCGGCGTGGATGTTGGTGTGGTCGACGAGCCTGGCGAGGTCGTCAATGGTGTAGCGAGCCATGTGGTTCCCTTTCTATCGTTGGCGGCATGTCCGCCTCTATGCCTAATGAATATGTCAATACAATACCGCTTATATAGCAACATGTCACCTACAAATGGCTGTGATTTGGCAATGAACGGTCATATTTGTAACGAGTTCACATTTTTATGTAAGAGGAACGGCCTAACAAACAGCATACACGCGAGACCCGTCTCCTCTATCGTGCGAGACGGGCGGCGCTGGGTATACTAATCCCCAATGCGCGGACCAAGCCGCGCCGCCGGGAAGGGCCCGGCAGCCACGCCGGGGCACATCCGGCACGCGCCGACGCGCTCGGCGAGCAAAGAGCGAGGAGAACATGAACGCCAAAAGCGACGCGGGAGACTGTCACAGTAGATGCCCCCTGGGCATGAGTGGCCACGTCTCTTCCAACCCCGTCAGCGACAATCAGGGCCTGCGCGCAAGCGCCGCCCCGCAGCTCAAGGGGGTGTCGTCATGGAAGTAGCGCTCAGCATCCTCTTTACGCTGCTCCTCACCATCGCAAACGGGTACTTCTCGATGTCCGAGGCGGCGCTCGTCGCCGCCAAGCGCGCGGTGCTCGAGCACGATGCGGACGAGGGTGACAAGCGCGCCAAGGTCGCGCTCGAGCTCTCCGGCGACTCCGGCCAGTTTCTCGCCGCCATCCAGGTGGCCATCACCCTCGTCGGGTTTTTCTCGGCCATGGTCGCCTCCACGACCCTGTCAGACCCGCTTGCCGCTTGGCTCATCTCGCTGGGCGCGCCCGCGGGCGTCTGCAACGCGCTGGCACCCATCGTCATCACGGTGATCGTCTCGTACGTCTCGATCGTGGTGGGCGAGCTCGTGCCCAAGCGCATGGCGCTTGCCAATGCCGAGGAGGTCTCTAAATCGGTCTCGCCGTTCCTGCGGGGCTTCTCGCGTATGGTGGCCCCGCTCGTGTGGCTCACCTCGAAGTCTGCCGACGGCCTGTCGCGCCTGCTGGGCGTCAAGTCTGCCGACGACCGCCAGGAGGTCTCCGAAGAAGAGATCCGCTACATGGTCACCGATGCCGATGAGCTCTCCGACAAGGAGAAGTCGATGATTCACGAGATCTTCGACCTGGGTGACGCCATCGCGCGCGAGGTCATGGTGCCGCGCGTGGATCTCACGGCCGTCGAGGACACCGAGACACTGGGCGAGGTGCTTGCGCTCATGAGGCGCACGGGCTTCTCGCGCATCCCGGTGTTTCACGAGGACATCGACCGCATCGTGGGCGTGGCGCACATCAAGGACCTGCTGGGCCCCATCGTCGACGACGACGCGCAGAACCGTCCCGTGAGCGACTTCGCGCGCGACCCGGTCTTCGTGCCCGACACGAAGGACATCATCCCGCTGCTCTCCGAGATGCAGCAGCGCCATGACCAGATGGCGATCGTGGTCGACGAGTACGGCGGCACCGCCGGCGTCATCACGATCGAGGACATCGTCGAGGAGGTCGTAGGCGAGATAGCCGACGAGTTCGACCCCGACAACAAGTACCTCACGCGCCTGTCCGACCGCGAGTGGCTGGTCGACGGCCGCTTCTCGATTGATGACGCGCGCGACCTGGGCTGGCCCATCGAGGACTCCGAGGAGTACGAGACGGTTGCCGGCTTCATTCTCGAGCTCGCGGACTCCGTGCCGAGCCCCGGCGACTCGTTCGACGTCGAGGGCTACAACTTCCTCGTGCAGTCGATGCGCGGCCGCCGCATCGCCCTACTGCGCGTGACGGCGCCCGAGCCGCCTGCCCCCGCCGGCGAGGACGAGACGCTCGACGAGTAGCGGCCCGTGAGCCCGCTGCCCGCGCTCGAGAGGTTCCGCGTGTGCCTCGTCAAGCTCTGCTCGGCAGACGGGATGCATAAAAATGCAGCCGTATTGTATATGCAATCTAGCTGCGGTTTATCAACGTCTCTTCATATCCGCTCCATAACTAGGGCACCGCCAGCCTTGCCGGTTGGTGGTGCCCCGCGCGTCTCAGGTATAATTCACCTCGTTACATCGCCCTGCAGCCGCGGCCCGAGCCGCGCGCCGTCGGGCATCGGGGTATCACACACCAACCACGACACGCCTCGATTCATCACAGTCGCCGGGAGTGCCCGGCACAGTCGACGGGAGTCGTGCTTGGCCAGACGCGCAACAGGGCGCTTCAGGGTTATCCCCCTCACCGTGATGGTGGCGTTTGCCATCGTCGTGGCAGCAGTCTTTGCCGTCACGCACGTGGGTGCCGCTCAGGCGGCCCCGGGCCAGGACTCCACCACCGCCATTGGCGTGAGCGCCAACGCCAGCGAGGCAACGCTGCCCGCAGACGCGGCCTCCAAGTTCGCGACGGGCACCTCTACCAGCAACGCCTCGCTCTCGCAGGCCTCTGCCCGCACGGGCTACGAGGTCAAGACCATTGGTCCCGAGCAGGTGGGCGAGCAGACCGCCGGCATCGCGCTCGAGGGAGACACCGTCGTCGTCACGCGCGACGAGGGTTGGCAGCAAGGGAGCGCCTCCGCCTACACCCTGGCCTGCAACGATGGCTACGACGCCACGGCCTCGGGCGTCCTTCTCACTGAGAGCAGCATGACGGTCGCCGTGCCCGCCTCGCGAACCGACCTGCTGGGCCGCACGGTCGAGATCTACTACAACGGGCTCACCGTCACCGCGATGGTCACCGACACCGGCGGCTTTGCCCCGCTCGGTCGCGACCTCGACCTCGCCGGCGGCGTCTGGCGAGCCCTAGGCGCCTCCTCCACCGAGGAGTGGGGCGTGCGCACCGTGAGCTATCGCTTCCTGTAGGCGCGGCCCAATTCGGCTACCATGGCTGTTACGGAGCCCGTGCGCGTCGCGCGGGCCACACCCGCGCCGCTCACACCTAAAGGGAGCACAGAGATGGCACAGCTTATCGACATCCGCCGCGTTGCCGTGGCGCCGCAGCACTTCACCGCCCGCGTGACCATTGCCAACGGCGGCCCGCTCACCACCGACGAGGACCTCGTCGGCACCACCCATGTCTACAACCTCCTGCCCGACATCGTGGACCACGCCTGTCTGGGCGACGCCTCCGAGACGTTCCGCGACGTCATGGGCGCCACCGAGGTGGCGCACCTGCTCGAGCACGTGACCATCGAGCTCATGGCCCGTACGGGCCTGGGCGGCGACGTCTCGTGCGGCCGCACCTGGGAGGTGGCCGGCGAGCCGCGCACCTATGACGTGCAGCTTGCCTGCCCCGATGACGTGCTGGTCTCGTCCGCACTGTCGAGCGCCGCATGGATTCTGCAGTGGGCCTACTCCGGCGGCGCCGACCCCAAGCCCGACGTCGACGCCATCGTCGCGGGCATCCGCGACCTGGTCCAGAACGCCGAGCAGATTGCCGAGCGCGAGGCCGCCCGCGACGCCGCCGAGAAGGCTGCCGCCGAGCAGGGATCGCCCGACGGCCCCGACGACCCCGCCGCTTCCGCCGAGGACGTCGACGCGCCCGCCCAGACGGGCGAGGGCGAGCTCGAGGCATAGCCCCGCGGCTGGGTATAATCGCCAACAACGTAGGACTGACGACGAGCGCCCGCGTTCTCGCGTGCGCCAAAGGAGGCAACTATGAGCAAGGGTGCAGTTGGATTTGTCCTGGGCAGCGTGTTTGGTGCGGCCGCTGGCGTTGTCGCCGGCATCATGCTGGCTCCGCGTTCTGGCGCCGAGAGTCGCGCCATGGCGGCCGACGTCGTAAATGACGCCTGGGATGCCGCGGCCGACGCGTACGAGAAGGGCGGCGCCGTCGTGACCGACCGCCTGGGCGGCCTGCGTCCCACCGTCGACGCCACGACCGACGAGCTGCGCGCCAAGATCGATCTGGCCCGTGAGCGCATGGACCAGCTGCGCAGCACGCTGTCCGACAACGTGGCCACCGCTGCCGACGCCGTGACCGCCACGGCCGCCGCCGTCGCCGACAAGGTGGGCGCGGTTCCGCAGGCTCCTGCCACCGAGGCCGTCGACGTCCACGTTGAGGAGGCCGCCGAGGCAGAGCCCGAGCAGGACGGTGCCGATGAGGACGCCGAGGCCTAGGAGCCTCTAGACGCTGGTTCGTGGGGCGCCGCGGGAAACCGTTGGCGCCCCATTTCATGAGATGGGGTTGCGATGGCAAAACAGATGATGAGCTCGATCGTTCGCACGAAGGTCTTCGTGCCGGGCAAGGCATCGCGCAAGCAGGCGCAGGCCGGCGTCGAGCCCGATCCCAAGAAGTACGGCAAGGTCCACAACCTCGTCTTTGCGCCCGACAGCCGCCGCATGGTGGGCATCATGGTGCGCCGCCCCGACGTCGCGGGCATGGTCAAGCAGGACGACCGCTTCGTTCCGCTCGATTCGGTCGAGTTCCACGAGGGCGGTCTTCTGTGCGCAGGCACCAAGGAGTCGTTCGACGCCGCCGCGTGCAAGCGCCTGGGCCTCGACCTCGACCACTGCATCATCTGGGAGGGTGCCGACGTCATCTGCGAGTCGGGCAAGTTCCTGGGTTACGTGATGGACGCGAGTCTCGACGTCACCACCGGCGAGGTCGACTGCTTCTGCGCCCAGGAAGGCAACACCGCCTCCGAGCTCGTGGGCTTCTTCGAGATCCCGGCGGCCTGGGTGGTTCGCTACGACAAGGGCCGCATGATCGTGAAGGACCAGGCGGCAGACCTCGAACTCTCCGGCGGCCTTGCCGCCAAGGCGGGCGAGGGCTACGCGCAGGCCAAGGACAGCGCCAAGAAGGCTACCGCGAAGTTCGACGAGAAGGCCTCCGTCGCGGTCGACAAGGGTGCCCACGGCCTGGGCAAGCTTATCGGCAAGGCCAAGCGCAGCGTCCAGCAGGCCTCGCAGGACTACCACGAGGCCGCCGGTGCGCCCGAGAAGGCCACCGGTGCCTCGTCTGCAAAGCCCGCTGCCAAGCCGGCCAACGCCTCCGAGGCCGGAGCCGCCGCGGCAAAGGCCGTGGGCGAGCAGCTGGGCAAGACCCGCGGCATGTTCTCAAGCTTTATGAAGGAATTCAAGGACGCGAGCAAGTAAGCTAGGGGTGAACGAAAAGTAGGAGGCGGCCGCAGGGCTGGCCCCTTGCGTGGCGAAACGGATAGCGATGTCGTACTCATCAGACTACAGGGGCAGAAACGACGGCCGCGGCCAGGGCAGCCCCCGGCCCAGGCGCGACGAGGCGGGTCGCTCGGGCTCGTATCGCCCCGAGTCATATGGGTACCGCGAGCAGCGCCCGAGCTATGGCGACCGTCCTCGCGCTGCGCGCGGTGACCATCCCCAGGCCCGCCCGCAGCAGCGCCCGTCCTCCTACCCCGCGCCTCGCCCGCAGCAGCGCCCCTCTCGCCCTGGCTATGGTGACGCGGCGCGCCCCCAGGCTCGCCCGCGCTATGACCAGCGCCAGGGCTACGGCCTCGACACGCG
>UQSV01000002.1 GCA_900543875.1 uncultured Coriobacteriaceae bacterium
TCGACCGGAACGTAGCCGTGCGCGTCGAAGACGGCGCGCACGCGGTCGCGGATCTGCTCGCGCGCCTTCGCCTCGGCGGGCAGGATGTCGCGAAAGCCCCTCGGCGTTCCAATGACCACAGGCTCCTCCTCGCAGTATCGGGTGTGCACCAAGCTAGCACGCGCCCGTTTCTCGTTGGTTTCGCTTCTGATGGCAGCGATGCCACCGTTGCGCTGCTCGCACGGCGTGGCGCGGTGCCGCCAGGGCGCTGCCGCCCCGGTGCCACGGCGCGACGCGGTGCCGCTGCGCCAGCGCCACGGTCCGGCGCGGAGCATGGCGGCAACCGTTCGCGGGCAAGCCCGCGACGGTTGCGGCATGCGAGCCATCCGCAACGTGACTGACACTTTAGCATAGTAAAGTGCTTCTCACGCCATTGACTTTACTTTGCTAAAGTGGTTTACCAATTTGATACGTTTGGGCCGCAAGCCGCAGCGCCCCTCTCGGCAGCACCCCTCTCGGCGGCGCTCCCACAACCCGAGGCGCCCCGCCCTTCAGCGCCCCCGCAGCCCAAGGCGCCCCGCACTTCAGCGCTCCCGCAACCCGAGGCGCTCCGCCCTTCAGCGCCCCGCAGCCCGAGGCGCCCCGCCCTCAGCGCACCCCTCGGCAGCGCCCACGACCCGGGTCCCACTCTTCAGCGCACTTCTCGGCCATTTGTGACGGCATTGCGAAGGCCCCTCTTCATTGGGCACCCATAATTACGCGCCCTCGTATTGAGCACCCACTATTACGCGCTCAGAACCTCTCTAGCACGTAATAGCGGGTGCTCAACTTATTAAAAGACGTAATAACGGGTGCTGAAATATACGGCAGCATGAACCAGGCATCATCAACGTCGTCTCTACCTGCAATGTCAGATTTGCGTCAGACCGTGCACAGAGTTGTGTTGGACGCTCTTGTTAGCCTCTTGCTAAAGATTCCGTGGGAGGTCGGATGGGCACGCGCAGGGACAGAGAAATCGAGCGGCTACTCGACAAGGCGCAGTCTGAGCAGAGTTGCCTTGGCGCAACCAACAGAATTATGCGAGAAGCGCTCGATAGGCGAATCGGCGAGCAACTCGTGCGCCCTCGCCCGCGCCTTTATGCGCGAAAAGCCTACTGGGAGAAGCTGGGCAAGTCGGAGCGCGAACGTCACATCATCCGCGGTCTTGCCGCACTGCACCCAGACTGGGTATTCTGTCAGGCAAGCGCGGCGCTCATGCTGGGCTTGCCGGTTTCGCTGCGGCGGCTCAAGAAAGCGCACGTCATTATGCCGGGGACACACTCAAAGGCAGGCATTGCGCTCAAGTGCCAGAGCAAGGTGCCCAGAGCAACTGCCGCCGCGGGCATCGTGCAAGTCACCTCGCTTGAGGACACCATCGTCGACTGCCTGCTGGCGTTCGACTTCAAGGACGGCCTTGCCATCGCGGACGCAGCTCTTGCCCGTCTCGGCAACGACGGCGAGCGGCTCGAGAGACTGGTACGCGAACGGGGACGCAGGCGCCCGGGACTGCGCCAGGCGCTCGAGACCATCCGCTGGGCCGATTCCCGCAGCGAGAGCGGGGGCGAGTCGATCGCGCGCGCCGTCATGATCGAACACGGATTCATGCTGCCCGAGCTGCAGGTTGTTGTTGGCGACCCCTCCAGGAAGGGCGAAAGCTGGCGCTGTGACTTCTTTTGGGTGCTCGCTGATGGAACGCGCGTGGCCGGCGAGCTCGACGGGCTCGAGAAGTACACAAACCCCGAGATGACAAAGGGCCAAAGCGCCATGAAGGTCATGAGCAACGAGCGCATCCGCGAGTCGCAGCTCACGCTCGCCGTTGACCGCGTGCTGCGCTTCACCTGGGACGACGTAAAGGACGAGCAACGACTCGTGGCGAAGCTCGAGCAGTTTGGAATTCCACGCAAGCTCGGGCAGGTGCCGAGCATCCACGAGTAAACGGCTAGCGCCGGCGAGCACCCATAATTACGCGCCCTCGTATTGAGCACCCACTATTACGCGCTCAAAGCCTTCCTAGCACGTAATAGCGGGTGCTCAAGCAACTGAGGCGCGTAATAGTGGGTGCGAGAACCGGGGCACGTAATAGTGGGTGCACGAGGAGGGTGTACGAGGAGAAGCAAACGCGTAATGGCGGGTGCGCGGCGGACGCGGCCAACACAAAAGCGCCCAGCCGCGGGCGGATGCCGGGCTGGGCGCTCAAGCGAACGCTATTGACGAGACGCGAGCCGCATCAGCCGCCGAGGTAGGCCTGCTTCACGCGGTCGTCGTTCGCGAGGTCTGCGGCGTTGCCGCTCATCGACACGCGGCCGGTCTCGAGCACGTAGGCGCGGTCGGCCACGGACAGGGCCATGCGCGCGTTCTGCTCGACCAGCAGAACCGTCGTGCCCGTCTCGTGCAGGGACTTGATGATGTTGAAGATCTCCTGCACCAGGATGGGCGCCAGGCCCATCGACGGCTCGTCGAGCATGAGCAGGCGCGGCTTGCTCATGAGGGCGCGGCCCATGGCAAGCATCTGCTGCTCGCCGCCCGACAGGGTGCCGGCGCTCTGGCCCTCGCGTTCCTTGAGGCGCGGGAAGCGGTCGAACACCATCTCGAGCGAGTCGGCGATCTCGGTCGAGTCCCTACGGGTGAAGGCGCCCATCTCGAGGTTCTCGCGAACGCTCATCTGCAAAAACACGCGCCTACCCTCAGGGCACAGGGCCATGCCCTTGCTCACGATGGTGTGCGGCGGAATGCCCAGCAGGCTCTCGCCCTCGAACTCCACCTTGCCCTCGCGGGGCTTGAGCAGGCCCGCGACGGTGTTGAGCGTCGTGGACTTGCCGGCGCCGTTCGCGCCGATGAGGGTCACGATCTCGCCCTCCTCGACGTCAAACGAGATGCCCTTCACCGCGTGGATCGAGCCGTAGTAGACGTTGAGGTCGTCAACGTGAAGGATGCTCATGCTAGGCCTCCTCATCCTGCTTGCCGAGGTAAGCCTCGATGACCTGCGGGTTGCTCTGGATCTGCTCGGGCGTGCCCTTGGCGATGATCTTGCCGTAGTTGAGGACGGCGATGCCCTCGCAGATGCCCATGACCAGGTCCATGTCGTGCTCGATGAGCATGACGGCGATCTGGAACTGGTCGCGAATCTTGCGGATGTTGTCCATGAGCTCGGCCGTCTCGGACGGGTTCATGCCGGCGGCCGGCTCGTCGAGCAGCAGCAGCTTGGGTTTGGTGGCAAGCGCGCGCACGATCTCGAGGCGACGCTGGGCGCCGTAGGGCAGAGACCCCGCGATGTGGTTGGCGTAGACGCTCATGTCAAAGACGTCGAGCAGCTCGAGGGCGCGCTCGTGCATCTCCTTCTCGGCACTCCAGTAGGCCGGCAGGCGGAACATCGAGCTCCACATGCCCTCCTTGACCTGGTTGTGCAGGCCAATCTTGACGTTGTCCTCGACGGACAGCGACGAGAAGAGGCGGATGTTCTGGAAGGTGCGGGCCACGCCCAGGCGGCTCGCGGCGGCCGCGTCCATGCCAGCGGTGTCGATGCCGTCAAGCATGACCATGCCGTGCGTGGGCTGGTAAACCTTCGTGAGCAGGTTGAACACGGTGGTCTTGCCGGCGCCGTTGGGGCCAATGAGGCCCGCGATCTCGGTCTTGCCCACGGCGAAGTTGAAGTTGTCGACGGCCTTGAGTCCGCCAAACTCGATGCCGAGGTGGCGGCACTCGAGGACGGGGCGCTCGTTGACGTCGCGCTCGGGAACGATCGAGTCGGTGGGCAGCGGCACCATCTTGGTGTGCTCGCGACGCTCGGCGGCGTGGCGCTCGAAGGCGTTGGTCTTAGCGCTCACTGGCCTCGCCTCCCTTCTCGGCAACCTTGGCCGGACGCTTGAACTTGGCCTTGAAGGTGTCAACGAACTGGCGCAGCAGTGGGTTGTTCGAGACGATCATGACGAGGATCAGCACCACGGCGTAGATGAGCATGCGCCAGTCGGAGATGGCGCGCAGCATCTCGGGCAGCACGGTGAGCAGCGCCGCGGAGATGATCGAGCCGCGAATGTTACCCATGCCGCCCAGCACGACGAAGACCAGCACCAGGATCGAGGTGTTGAAGTCGAACTTCTTGGGAACGATCGAGCTGTAGCCCATCGCGTAGAAGCAGCCGGCCGCACCTGCCAGGGCGGCGGCCACGACGAAGGCGATGAGGCGGTACTTGGTGACGTTGATGCCCACGGACTCGGCGGCGATGCGATTGTCGCGCACGGCCATGATGGCGCGGCCCGAGCGGCTGTTCACGAGGTTGAGCACGACCGTTACGGTGATGAGCACGAGCACGATGCCGATGACGAACGTCGACATCTTATTGATGCCCGTGGCGCCCTGCGGGCCGTTGATGAGCAGCGTGCCGCCCTGCATGCCCAGCGACTTGGCGTCGGTCATCGAGAAGTGCAGGCCGGAGCCGTCGAGGCCAACGTAGAGGTTGTTGAGGATGTTCTTGATGATCTCGCCAAAGGCCAGGGTCACGATGGCGAGGTAGTCACCGCGCAGGCGCATGACCGGGATGCCGATGATGAAGCCGGCGACGGCGGCGAGCAGCGCCGCAGCGACGAGGGCGATGACGTAGGCCAGAAGACCGTTGCCCACCATGCCGCCCACGAGCGAGAAGACGACGACGCCCGAGAAGGCGCCCACGCTCATGAAGCCGGCGTGGCCCAGCGACAGCTCGCCGGAGATGCCGACGACCAGGTTGAGCGAGACGGCCATGCACACGTAGGCGCAGATGGGGATCAGCTGGCCGGCGAGCGAGTTGGTGAGGATGCCCGTGGCGTCGAGCGCGGTCATGATGGCAAAGAACGCGACGATGATGCCATAGGTGATGAGGTTGGACTGCAGGCGCTTGCTCATGCGGCGGGGAGCGGCTGCGGTGGTGGCGGTGTTGGTATCTGCCATGGCGCTACACCTTCTCCCTGACGGTCTTGCCGAGCAGGCCGCTCGGCTTCACGAGCAGCACGACGATGAGGACGCCGAACACGATGGCGTCGGCGAGCTGGGTGCCCACGTAGGCCTTGGCGAAGATCTCGATGACGCCAAGGACGAGGCCGCCCACGAAGGCGCCGGGGATCGAGCCGATGCCGCCGATGACGGCGGCGGTGAAGGCCTTGATGCCAGGTAGCGAGCCAGTCGTGGGGATCAGCGTGGGATAGGCCGAGCACATGAGCACGCCGGCGATGGCGGCCAGGCCCGAGCCGATGGCGAACGTGAGCGAGATGGTCGAGTTCACGTTGATGCCCATGAGCGTGGCGGCGCCGCGGTCCTCGGAGCAGGCGCGCATGGCCTTGCCCATGCGGGTCTTGCCGGTAAAGGCCGTGAGGGCGATCATGACGACGATGCCCGAGAGCACGGTGACGATCGTGATGGCGCTGATGACGAGCTGGCCGTCGAACAGGCTCACGCTGGGCAGGTCGACGACGCTCGGGAACGACTTGGTGTCGGAGCCCCAGATGAGCAGCGCGGCGTTCTGCAGGAAGTAGCTCACGCCGATGGCGGTGATCAGGACGTCGAGCGACGGGGCGTTGCGCAGCGGCTTGTAGGCCAGGCGCTCGACCACAATGCCGAGCACGGTGCACGCCACGATCGAGAGCAGCACGCCCACGCCGGCGGGCAGGCCCAGGTAGTTAACGGCACAGAAGCACACGTAGCCGCCAACCATGATGATGTCGCCGTGGGCGAAGTTCAGCATCTTGGCGATGCCGTACACCATGGTGTAGCCCAGGGCGATGATCGCGTAGACGCTGCCCAGCGACAGGCCGTTGATGAGGTTCGTCAGAAGGCCCATGTCATGCCGCCTCCTTTCAATTCGCGCTGCCGGTAACGCCTCCGAAATGGGGTGGACACGCCCCGGCAACTTCTCTTTCCTACCGACAAGCGGGGACCATCGCGCAGATGGCCCCCGCTCGCACTATCAATAGATTACGGACGACACGACTCAGACGAAGCGCGCGAGACGCTCGCCCGTGACGACGCTGAACTAGTCCAGCGGCTGGTACACGCCGTCCTTGATGACCATGCCCTTGGGCTCCTTGGAGACCTCGCCCGTGTCCTTCCAGGTGACGTTCTCGCCGGTGAGACCGGAGTAGGTGTAGCCATCGACGATGGCGGCCTTGAGCTTGTCGCAGATGTCGGAGGCACTCATGTCAGGCGTGCAGCCGGTCTTCTCGAGCAGCTCCTTAACGACGTAGACGCAGTCATAGGCGTCGGCGGCGAACTGAATCGGGTCGTCACCGTAGGCGTCCTTGTAGGCCTTCGTGAACTTGGAGGTCTTCTCGTCGGTGGCGGTGGCGACGAACGGGGTCAGCAGCATGAGACCCTCGGCGAGCTTGGTGTCGAAGCCCTCGACCGTCAGGATGCCGTCCATGCCGTCGCAGCCAAAGAAGCCGGGGGCATAGCCCATGCCATCGGCCTGCTTGAGAATCAGCGCGGCGGGGGTGTAGTAGATCGGCAGGAAGACGAGGTCGGCGCCGTTGTTCTTGGCGTCGTTGAGCTGCACGGAGAAGTCGTTGGCGGAGTCATCCGTGAAGGTCGTGGTCGAGACGATGTTCAGGCCCTGGTTGGCGGCCTCGGCCTCGAACTTCTTGTAGATGCCCGTGGAGTAGGCATCGGAGTTGTTGTAGATGACGGCGATCTTGTTCTCCTTGCTCAGGGCCTTCTTGGCGAGGTACTGAGCGGAAGCGGTGCCCTGGTTGGGGTCGGTGAAGCACATCTGGAAGACGTTGTCCTTGCGCGGGGTCGTGACGTTGCCGTCGACGTCCTCCTGGCCACCGATGACGTCGTTGGAGCTGGCGGACGGCGTGATCTCGAACACGTTGTCGGCGTTGGTCTCGGCGGAGACGGCCACGCAGGGAGCGGTGGTCGTGGTGCCAACGAGAACCTGCAGGCCCCAGTCCTTGAGGTTGTTGTAGGCGTTGATGGACTTCTCGGGATCGTGCTCGTCGTCCTGGCAGTTGTGCTCGAACTTGACCGAGCCGCCGGCGGCGTTGATCTCGTCGACAGCGAGCTGGGCACCGTTCTTGGTGGCGTTGCCATAGATGGCGGCGGCACCGGTCAGCGGGCCGATGTTGCCGATCTTGAAGGTGTCGGCCGAGTCGCTGCTGGAGGAGCCAGCGCTCGAGGAACCGGAGTTGCCGCAGCCGGCGAGGCCAGCGACGCTTAGAATGCCCGCTGCACCAGACAGCTTCACGAAGTTCCTACGGGACATGCCAAAACGATTGGACTCCATCTTTCATCCTCCTCGATGCGTGGCCTTTAGCGATTGACTGACACGCGCGGGGAAGGCCTACCCCGTTTGTGTTGGTTGAACACGATAGCGGCAAAATGTTGAATTTGTCAGCACTTTTTCAACAGCTCGCCGTGTTTTAACCGCGCCGTAATAAACGTATCTGACAGCGAGCGACCCCATATTTGGGTGAACGGCAAAGTCGCAGCGTGACGGGTCTGCGATGGCCTCCGCGGCGCTGGTTTCAACGTTGATGGCACGGCTGTGGGGCGAGGTTGCTGCGGCCGTCTCGGCCACGCATCGGGGGGCGGGTCTGCTGACACGCGGCTCTGCTCGGCCACGTCGGCGCAAGCGAGGCTGATTAGTGTACACAAGTTGGCAAATGTACTGCTATCAAGGCTCAAATCGGCCTGTTTTGCCAACTTACGCTCACTAATCGAACGAGCATGACCCTTCTTAAGCAAAAGCGCCGCGGGCTCAAAGCCCACGACGCTCGAAGGACGGTATTTGGCTGTGGCTCGCCCCCAGCATTGGAGGCTGGTAGGGAAACGCCCTCCCCTAGTGGTGGAGCTTGGCGGTGAGGCGGCGCACCATGCCGGTGAGGAAGTCGACCTCGGTCAGGCGCAGCAGCATCGCCGCGCCAAAGGTCACGGCAACCGCGACGACGCCTCCGCACGCAAGGATCACCAGCGCGTGCCCAGCGGTGAGCGAGCCCGCGCCTCCCAGCAGGTGGCTGATGAGCGCTCCCGCGGCGGCACCCAGCAGGCCCAGAGCCACGGCGCGCAGACTGCTCTTGATGAAGCCCGCGAGGTCAACGCCCTCGATATCCCGGCGAATCTGCGCCAGCGAAATGACGTCGAGCAGCACCATGTAGACAAAACTACCCAGCGACACGGCGTGGATGCCCAGGATGGGCGTGGCCGCAACCGTGAAGACCACCTGCGCCACCGAGGCGATGACGTTGGCCACGGCAAACGGCACCATCTTGCGCATCGACGAGAAGGCCTTCTGGAAGAAGGTCGACAAACCGTAGAACGGCAGGCACAGGGCCAGGCTCGAGAGGTAGGCGGCCGTGAGCTCGGCGCTCTGGGCGTCGAACTGGCCAATGCGCAGCAGGCTCATGAGCGGGCGCGAGAACACGATGAGGTAGAGCATGAACGGAATGAGCACGAACATGACCTGGCTCATGCCCGAGGACAACTGACGGGCGTAGCGGGCGCGGTCGCCCTTGGCAAACGACTCGCTCATCTCGGTGAACATGGCCACGGTGATGGGCACCGCGAACACGGCGTAGGGCAGTGTGTACCACAGGCGCGCGTAGTAGGTAATCGAGCTTCCCTGCTCGGGCACGGCCACGAGGGCCATCGACGTCATGACCGAGACGGTCACAAACGAGCAGGCCGTGGCAACGAGGGTGGGGGCGCCGAGCTTGACGGTGTCGAGCAGGGCGGGGTCATGGAGGTCGATCTTGAAGCTCAGGTGGACGCCATGGCGGCGCAGGCTCGGCAGCTGCATGATGACCTGCACGAGCACGCCCAGGGGATTGCCCAGGGCAAGGGCGAGGAAGGCAAGCGACGGGTTGGCGTCCTTGAGCACCGCGAACAGCACGAACGAGCTAATCGTGATGATGTTGTTGAAGATGGGGGCGGCGTTGCTCCAGAAGTAGTCGCGTTCGGCGTTGAGCACGCCCGAGGCCACGCTCGACAGGCAGTAGAGCACGACCTCGATGGCAAAGAAGCGGAAGAGCGTCACGCCGTCTGCCATCTGGGACTGGTCGGTACCGGCCGACTGCACCCAGATGAGGGGCGCGGCAAAGACGAGGCAGAGCACGAAGCAGACGCCCAGGATCACGAGCAGGACCGAAAGCAGGTTGGACACGTACTCGTTGGCGCCGCGGCGACCCTTGCGCTCGCGAACGTCGAGGTAGACGGGCAGGAAGGCCGTGATGAGCATGCCGCCGATAACGAGCTCGTAGAGCTGGTTGGGCAGGTTGTTGGCCACCGTGTAGCAGCTCGAGAGCAGCGTGGTGCCTAGGGCGAAGGCCTGGCCCCAGGTGCGCACGAAGCCCGTGAGGCGGCTGATGATGACGAGCACGCTCATCATCGCGGCCGAGCGGCCCACGTTGGCGTCGGGTGCGGGGGCATCGGGCGCGGCATCCACGGCGAGGCGCTCGGGCGTCTCGGCCGCAAGGTGCTCGGGCGCGTGGGGTGCGAGGTGCTCGGCGACGTGGGCGTCGTCGTGCTCGGGGGCTTCGGGCGTTAGATGATTGGCCATTAGGCGTCCTCTCGGCAGATGTCGGCAAGCGTGGCGCCGAGAAACGCGACGAGTGCCTCGGAGTTCACCTTGAGCGTAAGGCCCAGGCGACCGCCGGAGATGTAGATGTCATCGAAGAGCTGCGCCGTCTCGTCGATGAGGGTGGGAAAGCGCTTCTTCATGCCCACGGGCGAGCAGCCGCCGCGGACGTAGCCCGTGGTGGGCTCGAGGTCGCGCACGTGCATGAGGGAGAGCGACTTCTCGCCGGTAGCAGCGGCCGCCTTCTTGAGGTCGAGCTCGGCGCCCGAGGGCACACAGCAGACGATGTGGCCGCCGTGCGGCGCCACGCAGACGAGGGTCTTGAAGCCCTGCCCGGGGTCATAGCCCAGCATGTTGGCAATCTGGACGCCCAGGTCGCGCACGCCCGTGGGGTCGGGCTCCTCGAACGCGATTGCCTCGAAGGCCACACCGGCGCGCTCGAGCTCGCGCATCGCGTTGGTCTTCTGAACCTTCTCCTTGCGGGCCACGCCGCACCTCCCTTGAGCTAGCAAAACGGGCCGCACGCGAGACCACGCCCAACATGCGACCCATGAAGTCTACCCCACCGCGCAAGACCGCCGTGAAGGGTCTGTGGTGAGTGCCCGAACGCAAGCCAAGGACAGGTACGTTGGCGCGCGGGACGCCCGGCCGCAAGACGAGAGCTAGGCCACGCCACGCCTGGCCAAGCTCGCAAGATAACAAGGCCGAAAGGGGTTCCCGTCCAGCAGGCGCAAGCGTGCCAAAGGGCTCTGACCCCTTTGGCACGTCACGCGCTTATTCCTCGAGCGCTGGCTCGGGCACGGGGATGTTGGGCACCCATTCGCCCTCGCCGCTCTCGTCGAGCTTGCGCTGCAGCTCGCGGGTGTGCTCGAGCACCGGCGCCAGAAAGCGGCCCGTGTACGACTCGGGGCAGGCGGCCACCTGCTCGGGCGTGCCGGACACGACCACCTGGCCGCCGCCGTCGCCGCCCTCGGGACCCATGTCGATGAGGCGGTCGGCCACCTTGATGACGTCGAGGTTGTGCTCGATGACCAGCACGGTGTTGCCCGCGTCGACCAGGCGCTGCAGCACGTCGAGCAGCTGGCGCACGTCCTCGAAGTGCAGGCCCGTGGTGGGCTCGTCGAGGATGTAGAACGTACGCCCTGTCTGCTGGCGGTGGAGCTCCTTGGCGAGCTTCACGCGCTGCGCCTCGCCGCCCGAGAGCGTCGTGGCGGGCTGGCCCAGGCGGATGTAGCCCAGGCCCACGTCGTAGAGCGTCTGGAGCTTGTTCTTGATGCGCGGGATGTTCGCGAAGAACTTGAGGGCCTCGGTGACGCTCATGTCGAGCACCTGCGAGATGTTCTTGCCGTGGTAGGTGACCTCGAGCGTCTCGCGGTTGTAGCGCGCGCCGTGGCAGACCTCGCACGGAACGTAGACGTCGGGCAGGAAGTTCATCTCGATCTTGATTTGTCCGTCTCCCTTGCAGGCCTCGCAGCGGCCGCCCGAGACGTTGAAGCTGAAGCGACCGGGGCTGTAGCCACGGGCGCGGCTCTCGGGCGTGCTGGCGAACAGGGCGCGCAGGTCGTCCCACAGGCCAATGTAGGTGGCGGGGTTCGAGCGCGGGGTGCGGCCGATGGGACTCTGGTCGACGTCGATGACCTTGTCGATCCGGTCGATGCCCACAATCTTCTTGTACTCGCCCACCGGGCGCTGCGAGCGCTGGATGGCGTTCGTGAGCGCGGGGGCAATCGTGTCGGTCACCAGCGAGCTCTTGCCCGAGCCCGACACGCCCGTGACCACGGTGAGCGTGCCAAACTCGATGCTCGCCGTGACGTTCTTGAGGTTGTTGTGCGTGGCCCCCGTAATCTTGAGGGCGCCGCGGCCGGGCTTGCGGCGCTTCTCGGGCAGGCGGATGAGCCTGCGGCCCGTGAGGTAGGCGCCCGTGATGGAGTCCTGGCAGGCGCAGATCTGCTGCGGGGTGCCCGCGGCCACGACCTCGCCGCCCAGTTCGCCCGCACCAGGCCCCATGTCGAGCACGTAGTCCGCCGCGCGAATCGTGTCCTCGTCGTGTTCGACCACGATCACGGTGTTGCCCTGGTCCCTCAGGCGCTCGAGCGTGTGGATGAGGCGGTCGTTGTCCCTCTGGTGCAGGCCAATCGAGGGCTCGTCCAGGATGTAGAGCACGCCCATGAGGCCGGCGCCAATCTGCGTGGCCAGGCGGATGCGCTGGGCCTCGCCGCCCGAGAGCGTGGCGGAGGCGCGGGCCAGCGTGAGATAGTCGAGACCCACGTCGACCAGAAAGCGCAGGCGCTCGACGATCTCCTTGACGATGCGCCCGCCAATGAACTCCTGGCGCTCGGTGAGCGTAAGGCCGCGGAAGAACTCGAGCGACTCGCGACAGCTCATGCAGCAGACGTCGTAGATCGACTTGTCGCCCACCGTCACGGCCAGCATCTCGGGCTTGAGGCGCGCTCCGTGGCACGTGGGGCACGGCATCTCGTGGATGTACTTCTCCAGGCGGGCGCGCAGCTTCTCGTTGGCGGTCTCGCCGTACTTCTCGAACAGGATCGAGCGCACGCCGGCGTAGGTGGTGAGCCAGTGCGTGTCGCGCCCGTCGACCGTGTGGTAGTCGACGCGGATCTTGGTGGCGCCCAGGCCGTCGAGAAGGGCGGTGCGCACCTTCTTGGGAAGCTTCTTCCACGGGGTCTCGGGGCTCTCGCCAAAGTGGCGGCACACCGCCGCGAGAATCTGCGGGTAGTAGTTGGAGCGACCAAAGAAGCTGCCGAACACGCCGTCTGCCACGGACTTCTCGGGGTCCTCGATGAGGGCCTCCGCGTCGACCACGCGCCTGAAGCCCAGGCCGTCGCAGTCGGGGCAGGCGCCGTAGGGGGCGTTGAACGAAAAATCGCGAGGCTGCGGGTCGTCCATCGAGTGGCCGTGGATGGGGCAGGCCAGCGCCAGCGAGTACTGCAGCAGCTCGCCGGGCATGCGCTCGGGGTCGTCGCGGTCTGGCAGCAGGTAGACGCCCACCTTGCCCGCGGCGAGGCGCGTGGCCGTCTCGACCGCCTCGGCGATGCGGCCCAGGCTCGTCTCGCGAATGACGATGCGGTCCACCACGACCTCGATGGTGTGCTTGAGCTTCTTGTCGAGCTTGATCTCCTCGTCGAGGCCGCGGACCTCCTCGTCGACGCGCACGCGCGAGAAGCCCTCACCGCGCAGGTCCTCGAAGAGCTTGGCGTACTCGCCCTTGCGACCCAGCACCACAGGCGCGAGCACCAGGGCGCGGCGGCCCTGGCCCGCAGCCAGCACCTTGTCCGCCACCTGGTCCGTGGTCTGGCGCTCGATGACGCGGCCGCACTCCGGGCAGTGCGGCGTGCCCACGCGCGCGTAGAGCAGGCGCAGGTAGTCATAGATCTCTGTGACGGTGCCCACCGTGGAGCGCGGGTTCTTGCTCGTGGTCTTCTGGTCGATCGACACGGCCGGCGACAGGCCGTCGATGCTGTCGAGGTCCGGCTTGTCCATCTGGCCCAGGAACTGGCGCGCGTAGCTCGAGAGACTCTCGACGTAGCGACGCTGGCCCTCGGCGTAGATGGTGTCGAACGCCAGGCTCGACTTACCCGAGCCCGACAGACCCGTGATGACAACGAGCTTGTCGCGCGGGATGGAGACGTCGACGTTGCGCAGGTTGTGCTCGCGCGCGCCGCGGATGACGATTGCGTCGGAGGCCATGAGTGCTCCCAGTCTAGGCGTGTTCTTCTCGGCATCAGTATAGAACAATAGTTCGCCTTTTGCGAGAGAAACGCGCGCAGGGACAGGGGGACGCGCCCACTGTCCCCGTCTGGCGAGGACAAAAGACACGTCCCTCTGTCCCCACCAGCGAGGGTGGCAGCCGAGCTAGCCCCTACTCTCCGTAGCGCTCGCGCAGGCGCTCGGTCAAGGCCATGTTCTCGGAGTAGTCGACACGCACGACCACCACGCTCGGCGCGTCGTCGTGGGAGAAGGCCACGTCGAGGGTGGGCACGAGCTCGGCGGCGCTCGTCACCTCGTAGCCGTGGCAGTGCATGGCCTCGGCGTAGGCCTTGAAGTCCGGGTTGGAGAAGCCCACGCCAAACGTGTCGCCAAACTGCTCCTCCTCCTTCCAGCGGATGAGCCCGTAGTGCTCGTCCTCCCAGATGAGGACCACGATGGGAATGCGCTCGCGCACGGCGGTCTCGAGCTCCTGCGAGTTCATCATGAAGCCGCCGTCGCCGGTGACGGCCAGCACACGGCGCTCGGGGTGCACGAGCTTGGCCGCGATGGCGCCGGGAACCGAGAAGCCCATCGAGGCGAAGCCGTTGGAGATGAGGCAGGTGCGCGGCTCGTAGCAGGGGTAGTTGCGGCCAATCCAGATCTTGTGGGCGCCCACGTCGGAGACAAGGATGTCGTGGCGGCCCAGCACCGAGCGCACGTCGGCCAGGATGCGCGCCGGCTTCATGGGGTAGGCGTCGCTTGCGGCCATGCGGTCGAAGTCGTCGCGCAGGCGCTTGCCCACCGCGAGCAGCGCCGCGGGCTCGGGCGCTCCCTCGCGCTTTGCCACGCGCAGAATCTGGTAGATGCTGTCGGAGATGTCGCCCGTGACCTCGACGTCGGGCTCGTAGAGCTGGTTGACGTCGGCCGGAAGGCCCGAGATGTTCACGATCTTCATCTCGTGGGTGTGCCACTTCTTGGGCGCGCACTCGATGAGGTCGTAGCCCACGCCGATCACAAGGTCTGTCTGGTCGAACGCGTCGATGATGTAGTCGTGCTGCGGGATGCCCACCACGCCCAGGCGCCAGGGGCTGTCCCAGGGGACGATGCCCTTGCCCATCATGGTCTGCACCACGGGGATGTGCAGGCGCTCGGACAGCGACCTCACGGCCTCAGCCGCGTTGGCGCGCACGGCGCCGGCACCCACCAGGAGCAGCGGATTTCTGGCCTCGGAGATGAGACGGGCCGCCTCGATGACGCTCGCGGGGTCGGCGTAGAGCGCGGGCGGCTGCTGGCGACGCATGGGGCGAGCCGTGCTGGGCATGTGCGCCACGTTCTTGGGCAGGTCGATGTGGGTGGAGCCGGGCTTTGCGGCCTCGGCGTACTTGAAGGCCAGGCGGCAGATCTCTGCCACGGTGTCAGGGCGCATCACAACCTTGCTGCGCTTGGTAATGGGCGCAAACATCGCCGAAAGGTCGAGGTACTGGTGACTCGTGAGCTGCATGAGATCGCTGGAGACCTGCCCCGTGATGGCCACGAGGGGCGCACCGTCGAGGAAGGCGTCGGCCACGCCGGTGACGAGGTTCGTGGCGCCCGGCCCCAGGGTGGCGAGGCAGACACCGGCGTGGCCCGTGAGGCGGCCGTAGACGTCGGCCATGAAGGCGGCGCCCTGCTCGTGGCGTGTGGGGACGAAGCGGATGCCCGAGCCCTTGAGGGCAAACATCAGGTCGAGATTCTCCTCGCCCGGGATGCCAAAGACGTACTCCACGCCCTCGGCCTTGAGGCAGTCAACGAGGACCTGCGCGCAGGTCTTGGCCGAAGGAGCGGCGGCGTCGCCGGGCGCGGCAGGAGCTGCGGCCGCGCCGCCGGGCGCGCGGTTCTCGGCCTTGCCGTCCTGCTCAACCTGCTCGGCCTTGTCGGCCGCCTCTGCCTGAGCTTGCTGCATACGAGCCTTATGAGCTGGCATTTGTTCTCCCGTCCGCGTCACGTTGGACGTCCTCGCGTGTTATTCGCGGACAAGTATGTGACGGCGCGGGGTCGTTTGGGAGACCTCGTTACCAGCTCGACACGAGGTTGATAAACGGCTGAAAGCTTGCGGCGTGGCAGAGGGACGTGTTTTTGTCACGCTCGAGACGGGACAAAAGACACGTCCCCCCGTCACCAACGGTGCACGCCTGCAGGGCGGGCGACCAGCCTAGTGCAGAAGCGGGTTGTCGAGGTGGAGCTCGGGGCGGGGAGAGCGGCTGGGGGCCTTCGCGACGGGTGCGCTCGAGACGAGCTCACTGCGAACAACCCGCAGCTCCCAGGCACTGGCGACCTCGGCCGCGCCCGACCCCGCGCGCACGCGTGCGAGCGCAGCCGAGAAGACCGGCCCCACGATGTCGCAGCGCCACACGCGGGCCTGCACGTAGCGCCAGCCACCCTGCTCACGCAACCACAGCTCCACGGGCTCGTTGAACCACAGGGCATGCGCGAGGGCCGCGCCGGCGTCGCTGCGGTCCTCGCGCAGGGCCACCACGTAGGTGTCGTTCGTCACGCTGCCACCAATAATGCCCAGTTCAGAGGCCGAGAAGACCTCAACGGCCAGAGCGTCGGCAACGAACGGGGCGTGCAGGCGGGTCGCATCGTCGCCCGCAGGCGTGGCGCCCGCGGAAAAGGCGGGGTCGCTCGCGCTCGTCTCGCCCAGGCGACGCCAGACGTCCAGGTCGCAGCGCTCGAGGTCTGCGTCGGGGTGGTTGCCGCAGGCCTTGTAGTCGTCCTCGAAGGCGGCAAGCCCCGCGCGGGCGCGCACGGCGTGCATCTCGCGCGCAAGGCGAACGTAGTAGTCGATGGGCGGCATGGGGCGCCAGCCCAGCACCGCGCGGCGGTGCGGGCGCCAAATCACCGAGAGGCATGTGACGCCGCGCTGGGCAAACCAGTCGCACGCCTCGACGTTTTGCGCCACCGCGTCACCGACGCTCGCGACGGCCCCCTCGCCCGCGAGCTCGGCACCGCCCACGAGCTGCGTGTACACGTTGCCGCGGCCAAAGACATCCACGGCGTCCACCGTGCGACGCAACCACTCGTCGTAGCCAACGTGGGCGTCCTTGCCCGGGCACAGGCGGGCAAACTGGCCCGCTCCCCAGACCTCGAGGTTGGGGCTGTAGGAGCTCACGGGCGCAAGCTCGCGCAGGTGGGCCAGGGCGTCGGCGTCATAGGCAGGCGCCATGAGCTGCGAGGCAAAGGGCGCCGAGAAGCCCTGCCCCATGGCCGAGAGCGCGCGGACGTAGCGGGCGACCTCGCGCGAGAAGGGCGGCTCGCCGTCGAAGTCGGAGCCGCCCGAGATGTAGAGCTGGGAGTAGCGGCCCGGCTCGGAGAGCGCTGCCCGCACGACCTCGGCGATCTCGGCGCAGGGCACCTCGGGGTCCTGGCCACGACGGGTGAACAGGGCGCAGAAGCGGCACTGCCTGCCCTCGCGCCAGAACTCGCAGCGGCGGTAGGCGGTGAGGATGAGCTTCTGGGCGCGGGCGTCTGCCAGGGCGTCGGCCGGCGTGCCCGCACTCGTCTCGAAGTCATAGAGCGCGGGGCGCGGGGTAAAGCCGATCACGTCGACGAGGCCCTCGCGCGCATCGCCGGGCGCCTCGTCGCCATCGGCCAAAATCGTGCCCGACGCCGGCTCACGCAGCGTGAACTCGCAGGTGGCGGCGTCGTAGTCGATAACGTAGGGATCGTCGTAGGTCTCGCCCCAGTTGATGTAGACGTAGGTGGCGTCGCGCAGCAGCACGCCGCCGGGCATGACGGCGCGCTGGGTGGCGCGGCCGGCGAAGGCAATCTCAAACGGCTCGTCCGAGGCAAAGCGGTAGTCGGGCCGCTGCAGCCGCGCGAGCGCGCGGGCGGTCAGGCGCGCGCCATGCCACACCATCGAAATCTTGAGCAGCACAAGCGGGCTCATATCGGGGTACTCCGCGCACAGCCTGCGCCACTCGGCAGCCTTCGACTCCACCATGACTCCGTCTCTCCAATCATCTATCAGCGGGGACAGGGGGACGTGCCCTTTGTCCCCGCCAAACGGGGACATTAGACCCGTCCCCCTGTCACGGATTACGGAACGAGCACGAGCGCGGCGACGATTCCTGCGTTGAGGCCCATGGCAAACACGAGGTCGCGGGCGCGCAGGGGCACCTCGAAGGCGCAGCGGCGCGGCGCCCCGTCCTCGAACCCGCGCGACTCCATCGCCATTGCAAGGCTCTCGGAGCGTTCGAGGGCGTGGGCCAGCATGGGCACCACGCGACGGGGCGAGAAGGGCCCCACGCGCACGCCGCGCGCCCTGAGCGCAAGGCCCACCTCGCCGTACTCGTCGCGCACCACGGGGAAGAAGTGGTAGGCGGCAAGCACGCCGTAGGCAAACTTAGGCGGCAGGCGGAACTGCTGCATCAGGCTCATGACCAGCTCGAACGCGTCGCTCGTGAAGGCAAACGCCATGCCCAGGCCTCCGTAGGCCAGCACGCGACTCGCAAGCTGCGCGGCCGTGGTCCAGTCGCTCGCAAACAGCGTGCGCTGGCCAAACATGTCTGCCTCGACGCCCGCCGAGGCATTGCCGCTCGCGCCGTACATGAGGCCGGTAACGAACATAGCGAGCGCCGTGACGGCAAACGGCAGCATCGCGAGCGCAAGGCCCCTGCGGTTGCACCCGCGCGAGAAGAGCGTGGCCACGATAGCCAGCGCCGCCACGGCCAGGTTCACGCGCGTGTTGAACGTCACGGACAGGAGCAGCGACGCCACGATGAGCGCCGCGAGCTTGACTCCGGGGTTGAGGCTCCTCATCGCTCACCCACCCCCTCCAGGCTCCGCTCGAAGCGCGTAAGCTCGTCGCGCGAGATCTCGCGGACGCGCCCATCCTCCACGAGCAGCACTTTATTGGCAATGGCTCGGGCAAGCGTGAGGTCGTGCGTGGCCATGACCACGGTGAGGCCCGCCGCCACGCGGCCCATGAGCATGTCGAGCATGAGGCGCGTCGAGCGCTCGTCCTGCGCATAGGTGGGCTCATCGAGCAGCAGCACGTCGGCCGCTCCGGCAAGCATCGAGAGCATGGCGAGGCGGCGCTGCTGCCCCTGGGAGATCTCGTAGGGCGAGCGCCCGTCAAGGCCGGAGAGGGCAAACTCGTCGAGAAGCGCCGGTACGCGGGCCGCGAGCTCCTCCTCGCTGGTACCGGGGTTGGCCGCACGCAGCGTCACGAGCACCTCCTCGGCAACCGTGAGGGCCAGAAACTGTAGGCGCGGGTTCTGGAAGACGAGGCCCACGCGACCCTCGACGACAAGGCTCCCGCGCGTCTCGCACGCACCGGCGATGGCGTGGAGCAGCGTCGACTTGCCGCTGCCGCACGCGCCCACCAGGGCCACGACGCTGCCGCGGGCCACGTCGAGGCTCACGTCCTTAAGCACCGGGGCGTAGGCACGGCGGCGACCATAGCCGCAGCTCAGGCCATGCGCAAGCACGACGGCACCGCAGCTGGCAACGCCATCGCCGGCGTCATCGCCCGCGCCGCCCCTCTCGCCCAGGTCGACGGGCGCATAGCCCGCGGCCCACTCGTTGCCCGAGAAGAGCCCGGCAGCGGCAAGATCGGCCGCATGGGCGGGCCACTCCCCCGCCGAAAACGAGGCGTCGTCGAGGCTGCCCTCCCCGCGCATGAGCACCACGCGCGTAGCAAACGGCAGCCACCACTCCGCGCGGTGGTCAACGACCACAAGCGTCACGCCCATCTCGGCATTAAGACGACGCAGCTCGGCAGAGACCGCGGCACACGACGCGGGGTCGAGGTTCGCGAACGGCTCGTCGAGCACGAGCGTGCGGGCCCCGCAGGCAAGCGCGGTGCACAGGGCGAGCTTCTGCTTGAGGCCGCCGGAGAGTCGCCCGATCTTCTCGGCAGCGCGGTCCTCGAGGCCCACGAGGGTCAGCAGCTCATGGCAGCGGTCGCGCAGGCTGCCCTCGTAACCCACGTTCTCCAGGGCAAAGAGCACTTCGCGCTCGACCGTGTCCATGCAGAACTGGTTGTCGGGGTTCTGGAACAGGATCGAGACCTCGCGGCTGCGCTCGCGCGCGCCCATCTGAGCCACGTCGCGCCCGCCGGCGAGCACGAGGCCCTCCATCTCGCCCGCATAGGTGGGGTAGAGGCCCGCCAGGCACAGGGCCAGGGTCGACTTTCCGCAGCCAGACGCCCCCATCACGAGGACGACCTCCCCCCGGCCAACGGTCAGGGAGAGGTCGCTGAACACGGGGCCTGCGCCCTCGCCGTAGCGAAAGGCGAGGCCCCGCGCCTCGAGTGCGGGCGCGGGGGCGGCAGCGGCAGTGGCGCCGTAGCCGCTCGCGGCGGCCTGGGCGCTTGCGACGCCCCGATCACCCGCGACGCAGTTGTCGACGCTTGCGCTAGGCACGGTTGCGGCCCAGGGCATAGCCCTTGAGCAGGCCGGTCTTGGCCAGGCCGTCGCCGATGGCCTTGGACAGGAAGCCGCAGAACACGACGGAGCTCACGAGGCGTACCACGAAGAACATGACGAGCACGGGAATCGAGAGCAGGCCGTAGCCCGAGCGGATGAAGCTCCACACGAAGCTGATGACGGTGCAGAAGACGGCGGCGAGCATCATGTCCTTGGTCTTGAAGCTCTTGTAGCGGCCCAGGGCAAAGGCAAGCTCGGCGCCGGCGCCCTGCACGAGGCCGGTCACGATGACCATGGGGCCGTACATGTTGCCAAGCAGTACCTCGATGAGCGCGGCGATGACCTCGGACACGAGGGCCACGCCCGGGCGCTGGATGATGTAGGCGGCAAGCGTCGAGACCATGAACCAGATGCCAAAGACGATCTCGTTGCCCATGGGGCCGATTCCCATCGGCGTGAACGCGGCGACCATCGCGGCGGCGGCGTACACCGCGATGAGGTAGACCACGCCAAAGACGATGCAGAGCATCGCCACGAAGATGATCTCCTGAAGCTTCCAGCCGCCCTTGGCGCTGTCCTTCTCGTTAGCCATTGCTATCCCCTCTCGCCCGGCTCGCGGGCATCGTGTTGGCCCGCACCCCGCGGGCCCGTAACGCTGGTCTTTTGCGCATCCCTCGCGGTGCGCGGTGGATGCGCGCACGGTTGCACGGCCGCCATGGACGGCGGCACCGCGCGGTCCTACTCGGCGGACTCGTCCGTCGGGCTGTTGACGTTGATGGTGAAGTGCAGCACGTAGTGGTGGACGCTCTCGGTGTCCTCCATGAGCTGGCAGACGTCCTGCAGGTAGGCAAAGATGTCACGGATCGATCCCTCGATGCGCGTGGCATAGTGGATCGTGGTGGGGTTGAGGCCGCGGTCCTCGGCCATGCGCCAGACGGCCGCGATGTCGTCGATGTAGTCGCCCACGCCCATGGGATAGAGGGCGAGCTTGCACAGGGCCGGCTGGGTGGCCGCCTCGACCAGCGCGTGGTTGGGGGCCTCGCCCTCGACGCTCAGGACCGAGTCGCCCGAGACGTCGCCGGGGCAGCCCTTGGAGACCTGGCCCTCGAGCGCCATGTGGACGTTCTCGGTCCAGGCACTTGCGAACAGGCCCGCCACGGCGTCCATGACGTAGGGCAGCTTGCCGCGGTAGACGGTAGAGAGGGCATCGGACTCGCTCCAAACGGCCGAGGTGTCGACGCGGCCGAGGGCGCCCAGGATGATGTCGACGAAGTTGTCGCACATGGGGTAGAGCGAGAAGCGGCAGCCAGAGATGGGCAGGCTGGTGCCGCGGCCGGCCCAAGGAAGATCGGGGCGGTTGCAGCCCTCGCAGCAGGATTCGTCGGACATGGTTTCCTCTCCCTATGAGTTGCGTTTTCGCAGGTGGCAGGCGCGGGCTCGGTAGAGAGGATGAATCTGCAAGGTGGGACCGGTGGCCAACGGCACACGGCCGTGGCACGAGAAAAGCCGCCGTAAAGCGGAGAGCTTCCCTACGCTGGTCCTAACCAGGTCAGGTTCAAGGGGTTGGAAATCCTCTCAGCTCTTGCGAGCACCCCCAGCTGTGTTGCGCAAGCCTTTGTTCGCGCAACGGCATTGGATTATACGGCGAGCGGTTGCCACGTCAAGTGTCGTTGTTGGCGGCAGGGCATTGGGGAAGCCCCTGATTCGAAAAACCCATCAAATAGGTAACCTACGAAGGGCTCTTCGAGTAGAGCGACCCTCATGGCGATAAAATCCCAGTTGGCCAATGGGCCGGCAGACGACCTACTTGGCACGCGCGCCAGAGGTTACCTATTTGACGTGTTTTTTGGCAGACTGATGCCCCCTCGCAGGTCGGACCCGGCAAATAATCCCATCAGTTGTGTAGCCAAATCGGTGGTTGCCAAAGTAGAGAACTTCCCAAACCGGCAAACCCCAGTTGGGCAACGGACGACCGGGCCGACTACCCAGCCCGCCGCCCCGTCACTACCCAAACGTTTACGCAACGGCCGCGCCCGCTTGTGCAACACTAATGCGCAAGGAAAACCGCAACCAACGCCGCGGCGCTCCCCGGCCGCGACCGCGCCCCTGCGCGCGCCCACAGGAGGGATGAACATGTTTAGAATCGGCCTGCTCACGAGCGGCGGCGACTGCCAGGCTCTCAACGCCACGATGCGCGGCATCGTCAAGACCATCCTCAAGAACTCAAAGGACAAGGTCGAGATCTTCGGCTTCGAGGACGGCTACCAGGGCCTCATCTACGGCCGCTACCGTCAGATGAAGTGGAAGGACTTCTCGGGCATCCTCACGCAGGGCGGCACCATCCTGGGCACCTCGCGCACCCCGTTCAAGCTGCTCGACGCCCCCGAGGCCGACGGCGTCGAGAAGGTCCCGGCGATGATCGCCACCTACCGCAAGCTCAAGCTCGACGTGTTGTTCGTACTGGGCGGTAACGGCTCGACCAAGACGGCCAACCGTCTGCGCGAGGAGGGCCTCAACGTCATCGCACTGCCCAAGACCATCGACAACGACACCTGGGGCACCGACATGACGTTTGGCTTCCCCAGCGCCATCGATATCGCCACCAAGTGCATCGACGACATCCACACCACGGCCAACAGCCACCGTCGCGTCTTCGTCATCGAGATTATGGGCCACAAGGTGGGCTGGATTCCGCTGTACGCGGGCATCGCCGGTGGCGCGGACGTCATCCTCATCCCCGAGATTCCCTACAGCATGGACAACGTGGTCGCCGCGATCGAGCGGCGCGAGAAGGACGGCGGGCGCTTCGCGATCGTCGTGGTGGCCGAGGGCGCCATCTCGCGCGAGGAGGCGGCCATGAAGAAGAAGGACTACAAGAAGAAGGTGGCCGCGAGGGTGCAGCCTTCCGTTGCCTACGACATCGCCGAGGAGATTGCCCAGCGCACCGACCGCGAGATTCGCGTGGCGGTGCCGGGCCACACCCAGCGCGGTGGCGAGCCGAGCGCCCAGGACCGAATCTTTGCCACCCAGTGCGGCGTCGAGGCCGCGCGCGGCGCGCTCGCGGGGGAGTTTGGCTACATGATTGCCCAGCGTGACGGCCACATGGCGCGCGTCCCGCTCGAGCGGGTGGCCGGCAAGCTCAAGTACGTCGACCCCAACTGCGAGCTCATCCGGGAGGCCAAGCTCCTGGGCATCTCCTTCGGCGACGAGTAGGCCGAGAGGGAGGTCAGGCGGCGCCCCAATGGCCCAGCCGAGAACGGCGCCGGGCGACACCCGAACGACTTGGCCGAGAAAATCTGCAGGCACCAACCCATGCCCGCGATGACACGCGCAAGCGCCGCCATCGCGGGCTTTTTTGAGAGACGCATCCCGTACAATTTAATAAAGGACAGCCGCCAGCGGGGAGGCGACCATGAGCGAGACGACCGTTCAGTTCATGTGGTTCATCGTCATCACGTTGGTGGCAACGCTGTTGCAGATCGCCCTGTTCCTGGGCGTCGTTGCCCTGGTCGTCCTCATCGTCAAGAAGCTGTGGAAGTAGCTGACAGGCCGCGAGTCCGCGCGGCGTACCCGCCCGGCCCGTCAGCATCGCACCGGCCTACCTGGACCGCCGGCATCGTACCGGCTCGAACCGGCCCGCCGGCATCGCGCCCCACCTCACTCCCGCACCCATCCAACCAAAAAGGCGTCCCGCCGCCGAACACCGTCGGCAGCGGGACGCCCGCGCGTCAATCCAAATTAGCAGCCACTACGCCAGCGTGGCGCCATCGGCACCGTCGATGCGGACGTCGGCGTCGTAGAACGCCTTCACCGCCGCGATCGCCAGGGCCACGTCGCGCGTGCCGCCCGTCTCATAGCTCGAGTGCATGGCCAGCTGCGGCAGGCCCACGTCAACGGCGTGCATGCTGACCTGCGTGTTCGACAGGTTGCCCAGCGTGGAGCCGCCCGCCATGTCGCTGCGGTTGGCAAACACCTGCACGGGCACGCCGGCGTCTGTGCACACCGCCGCGAAGACCGCGCGCGAGAAGGCGTCGGTGCAGTACTTCTGGTTCGCGGCCTCCTTCACCACGATGCCACCGTTCAGCACGCAGCGGTTGAGGGCGTCGGACTTGTCGGACTGGTTGGGGTGCACGGCGTGCGCGTTGTCGCAGCTCACGAGCATCGAGCCGGCAATGGCGCGGCGCAGGGCCTCCTCGTCCTTGCCCAGCGCCGCGTTGATGCGACCCAGGGTGTCGGCGAGCAGGGTCGACATCGCGCCCTGCTTGGTGTTGGAGCCAACCTCCTCGTTGTCAAAGCAGCAGTAGACGCTCACGTCGCGCTGGTTGTCGCTCGCGAGGAGCGCCTTGAGCGAGGTAAACGCGCAGGCCAGATCGTCGAGCTTGGGCGAGGACACAAACTCGCTCGCCGCGCCCCACACGCAGGCGCGCTGGCGGTTCACGAGGAACAGGTCGCGCGCCACGATCTGCTCGGGCGCAATGTCCAGGGCCTCGGCCACCAGGGCGTCAACGGTGCCCACCGTGCAGTCGCCGGCCGACATGATGGGGCACAGGTCGCTCGCGCGGTTGGGCGAGAACTTCTCGTTCATGGCGCGGTTCATGTGGATGGCGAGGCTCGGGATGAGCGCCACGTCGCGGTCGAGCGACACGAGGTGGCTCTCGATGCGCGCGCCGTCGCGTACGAGCACGCGACCGGCCAGCGACAGCGGCTTGTCGAACCAGGTGTAGTCGATCATGCCGCCGTAGGCCTCGGTGTCGAGGCGCAGGTAGGAGCTGGGGCCGTCGAGCTCGCAGGCCGTCTTGAGCTTGAACGTGGGCGAGTCGGAGTGCGAGGCGGCAAGCTGGAAGTGGTACGAGCTGGCCTCGTCGTTGAGTTTCTCGCCCACCTTCCAGGCGATGACGCTCGAGTTGTTGCGGCAGGTGTAGTACGAGCCGCCGGGACGCACCTCCCAAGCCGCGGTCTCGGGCAGGTAGGTGAAGCCCGCCTCGTCGAGATAGGTGCGGATGGTCGCCGCCGTGTGGAACATGCTCGGGCTCTTCTGGATGAAATCGATGAGCTCCTCGGCAAGCGCCACGTCGGCCGCGGAGGTCTTGCTGGTGTTGGCCATGGTTTTCCCTTCCTTGGGTTATTGCCTCGTCCAGTCTATAGCACCCGTGATGCCGCAGCCGAGAAGGACGCGGGCGAACGGGGCGTCTCCCCCACCCCGCGCCGTACAATGGCGGCGAAGAATCGACGAGAGGAGACCCGCGTGACCGCATCGAACCCACTCAACGTCCTCGTGCTGCTGCCGCTTACGGACGAGCAGCGCGCTCGCTTCGAGGCCGGCGCGCCCCACGCCCGCTACACCTACGTGACGCCCACAAGCCCGCTGGACGTGGGCGCGCCCTCGGCCGAGCAGGTAGCCGAGGCCAACGTCATCGTGGGCAACGTCTCGCCCGCACTGCTTGGCCACGCCGCCAACCTCAGGCTGCTGCAGCTCAACTCGGCCGGCTACGACAACTACATCTCCGCAGGTACCGTGCCCGCCGCAGCCGCGCTTGCCTGTGCCGTTGGCGCCTATGGCCAGGCGGTCTCCGAGCAACTCTTTGCCATGACGCTCTCGCTCATGAAGCGCCTCCCCGCCTACCAGGACTGCCAGCGCAAGCACAACTGGGCAGACCTGGGGCCGGTCACGACCTTTGGCGGGGCGCGCGTGCTCGTGCTGGGCACGGGAGACATTGGCGGCCACTTCGCGCGCCTGTGCGCCGGCATGGGCGCCACCGTCGTGGGCGCCAACCGCCACGGTGGCGAGGCCCCGGCGGGCTTCAGCCGCGTCGTGACGATGGACGCGCTGGCCGCTGAGCTTGCGGAGGCAGACGTCGTAGCGTCGTTTCTCCCCAGCACGCCGGCCACCCGCGGCCTTGCGAACGAGAAGTTCTTCTCGGTATGCAAGCCGGGCGCCTACTTTGCTAACGGCGGGCGCGGCGACCTCGTGGTGGCAGACGCCCTCGTGGCCGCGCTCGAGAGCGAAAGGCTCGCCGGAGCCGCGCTCGACGTCACGGCGCCCGAGCCCCTGCCGGCCGACCACCTCTTCTGGGACACCAAGAACCTGCTGCTCACGCCCCATGTCTCGGGCGGCTTCCACATGGCCTGCGTGCTCGACAACATCGTGGGCATCGCGGCCGAGAACCTCGCCCACCTCGCGGCCGGCGAGCCCATCCGCAACTTCGTGCGGCACTAGGGCAAGACGGGCAGGGCGGCAAGGCGCGCTCACTCCCCAGCCACCCCCGCGCCCACGCGCCACGACCGCCGGCCGCCCCCTCTTTTTCAGAAAAGGTGACAAAGGGCTCTGGCCCCTTTGTCACGCGCGCCGCTCACTCCCCAAATTCTGCGCCCGCACGAGCCCGCCACAACTTAAGCGGGTAAGTGTGCCAATCTATAAGGTCACGAACGCGCGCGACACCAGGCAGCAACTAAGGAGGGCACATGTATCTTGAGGGCATCGACTCCCCCGCCGACGTGCGGGCGTTGCCCCGCGAGGCCATGCCCGCCCTCTGCGCCGAGATTCGCCACGCCATCATCGACAGCTGCGCCAAGATTGGTGGCCACCTCGGCCCCAACCTTGGCATCGTCGAGCTCACGGTGGCGCTCCACCGCGTGTTCGACTCCCCCACTGACAAGCTCGTCTTCGACGTCTCGCACCAGACCTACGCCCACAAGATGCTCACCGGCCGCGCATGGAACTACCTCGACCCCAAGCGCATGGGCACCCTCTCGGGCTTCGCGAGCCCGGTCGAGAGCGAGCACGACCACTTCTCGATGGGCCACACCTCCACCTCGGTGAGCCTCGCGGTGGGCCTCGCCCGCGCTCGCGACCTCGCCGGCCAGAGCCACGACGTCGTTGCCGTGATTGGCGACGGATCGCTCTCGGGCGGCCTCGCCTTCGAGGGCCTCGACGACGCGGCGACGCTCGCCAGCGGCCTCGTCATCGTGGTGAATGACAACGAATGGTCGATCTGTCCCAACCATGGCGGCCTGTACGCGAGCCTCGCCCACCTGCGCGAGACGGGCGGCACCGCGACCGACAACCCCTTCCGCGCGCTGGGCCTCGACTACCACTATGTCGAGAACGGCAACGACGAGGCTGCCGTCGAGGCGGCATTGCGGCAGGTAAAGGGCTGCGCGCACCCCATCGTGGTGCACGTGCACACCCGCAAGGGCCTGGGCTTTGCGCCCGCCGAGGCCAACGAGGAGAGCTGGCACCACGTGGGTCCCTTTAACCCCGAGACGGGCGCCAAGCTGGGCGGTGGGCGCGCAAGCGGCGGCATCGTCGAAGCGCCGCCCGCCACCTACGCCGACCTCACGGGCGAGTACCTGCTGGGCCGCATGCGCACCGACCGCGACCTCGTTGCCGTCTCGAGCGCCACGCCCTACATGATGGGCTTCACGGCAGACCGCCGCGATGCCGCTGGCCAGCAGTTTGTTGACGTTGGCATTGCCGAGGAGCACGCGGCCACGCTCTGCGCGGGCCTCGCCGCTGGCGGCGCGCACCCCGTCTGGGGCGTCTACGGCACGTTTCTGCAACGCGCCTACGACCAGCTGTGGCACGACATCTGCCTCAACGCCTCGCCCGCCACGATCCTTGTGTTTGGCTCGAGCGCCTTTGGCACGACCGATGCCACTCACCTGGGCTTTTATGACATCGCGATGCTGGGCGACATGCCAGGCCTCACCTACCTGGCGCCCACCTGCCGCGAGGAGTACCTCGCCATGCTCGACTGGGCCTGCGGCTACGAGGGCGGCCCGGTCGCCATTCGCGTGCCAGGCGCGGGCGTCGTGAGCCGCGCCGACGTTGCGCTGCCGACCAACGGCTTTGCCGCCGCCGAGCCCGAGATCGTGCGCGAGGGGTCAGGAGAGGTGGCACTTCTCGCCCTCGGTGCCACGATGCCGCTGGGTCAGCAGGTGGTCGAGCGCCTTGCCGCCACGGGCATCGACGTCACCCTGGTGAACCCGCGCTACGCCTGCGGGATCGACCGCGACTGGGTGGTGCGCCTGGGATGCACCGCGCGCCTCGTCGCAACGCTCGAGGACGGCGTGCTCGACGGCGGGTTTGGCAGTCGCATCGCCTGCCTGCTGGGTGCAGACGGCACGCGCGTGCGCTGCTTTGGCCTGCCCCATGGCTTCCCCGACCGCTACGAACCCGCGGAGCTTCTCGCCGCATGCGGCATGACCTGCGATAACATCGTGAGAGAGATTACCGAGCTACTAGAGGGATAGCCCATGCGCGCCAGCGACCTTGAACACGTGCCGTTCTACTCCACCACCTTCGAGGTTGCCGCGGTCGATGGCGCCGACGCGCTCTGGGGCCTCATCCAGTGCGTCCGCGGCTGGATATGCCGCAAGTGGCCCGAGGTCCCGCGAGACATCGAGCGCTGGAGCAGGTTCAAGGTGGGCACGCGCGCCGAGCTCGACGTGCCAGGCGTGGCCTTTGAGTCGGCCTTCGTTCAGCGCGAGGACGGCAGCGTGAGCTGGGCGGGCACCATTCGCGAGACCTTTCGCGAGGGCGGGTGCGCCCCGCGCGAGTGGCGCACCTCGGTTGGCTTTGCGGCGCGCGAGGGCCTCGCGAGCGGCACCGTCTCCGTCGCCGTCTCGTACGCTGACTATTCCGGGTTTCTCGGCCCCATCCTAGACGAACCGCAGGCAAGCGTGCCGGGACTCGTGAGGGGCATCGTCGAGTGCGACTGGCTCGAGGCCACGACGTCGGGGCTGCCCGCGTCGCTGCACGCGATTGGCCTTGGGGCCGGCGACTTTGATGCGTTCTGGCGGTTTGCGAGCAAGCCGGGGCGCACGACGCCGGCCGTTCTCGTGAGCCCCAAGTTCGATGGGACCGTGGTGCGCCACGCGCTCGACGTTCGGGCGCTCGCCGCCATGCTGGGCACGAGCGCTCGCGTCTATTACTCCATTGACCAGGACTTTTGCGCCGAGATGGACGCGGGGCTTCCCAACCTCGACCTGTCGCTGCAGCTCGAGGAGGAGAATCGACAGCTCACGGCACAGCTCAGCAGCTCGTGGACGCTGGGGACGAACGGCGGTGCTGGGGCGGGCGAGACCGTTGAGCTACCCAGCTGGCCCAAGACCCCCGAGGCCGTGGGGCAGCTCATGGTGGATGCGTATCCCGAGAGGCTCGACTTTACCGAACGCGGCTGGAAGTCTCTTCGCAAGGAATGCAAGGCGAGCACCGAGCTGGTCTGGAACGCCCTGCGCGACCTCGCGTGCGTGGCGCACGGGCTGTACGCGAGCGGCGCGCGCGACATCGAGGGCGAGTTCCACGCGCGGTCGACCTTCGAGTTTGCGTCCAACGCCGGGATGATGACGCGCAAGGACCCCGGGCTCATGGCCCAGTATCGCGACGTCTACCAGGGTCGCGAGCTCAACTGCGAGGCGCACATCGGCAAGGGCAATGGCCACAGCAAGGACCGAGGCGACATCCGCGTCTACTTTGCATTCGACCGCACGAGCGGCAAGATCGTCGTCTCGAGCTGCGGCCCGCACCTCGACAACTACTCGACCCGCAAGATTCACTAGGCTGCGGGCTCAAGGCCCATCGGGATCAGAGCGCGTAGACTAGCAACGTCGCGGGTGGGCGGCCAGGCGGTCGCCCACCCGCGACCATCATGGGAGCACGCACGAGGAGCAGTCTTGGAAGTCGTCTTCATCAAGGTCGGGGCGTTCGTCAGCATCATCGTCGCCGGCTACATCGCCGGCCGCACGGGCAAGCTTGGCCGAGGCACCGGCAACGTCCTGTCGAAGATCGTCTTCAACCTCACCCTCCCCTGTGCGGTCATCCACGCCTTTGGCGCGGCCGAGTTCACGCCCGACCTCCTCTGGCTCATCCTCGTCTCCCTCGTGTTTAACTTCGTGGCCTACTTTGCGATGCTCGCCCTCACCCCGCGCAGCGAGCGGGCCAACCGCGTCTTCTACCTCTGCAACATAAGCGGCTACAACCTGGGCTGCTTCGCACTGCCGTTTGTCCAGGCCTTTTTCCCGGCCTCTCAGGCGGTTGCCGTCTGTCTCTTCGACGCCGGCAACTCGCTCATGATGAGCGGCGGAACCTATGCCCTCACCAGCGTCATCGCCGGCGAGGAGAAGCCCGAGCACCCCATGCGCCTCGTGGCCAAGCGCCTCTTCTCCTCCGTCACCATCGACGCCTACCTCGTGCTGGTGGCGCTGGCCCTGCTGGGCATCCCCGTTCCCGGCGCGATCGTGCAGTTCACCGAGCCCATGGCGAACGCCAACGCGTTTCTCGCGATGTTCATGCTTGGCCTCGTGACCAACCTGCACGTCGACGCCCAGAAGGTTGGCAGGCTCGTTCGCCTGCTTGGCGCCCGCTTGGTCTGCAACGTTGCCTTTACGGTAACCACGCTGGCGTTTTTGCCGTTTGCCTCCGCCGTGAAAATCATCGTCTGCATGGCGATCTGGGCACCCATTGGCGCCATGGGGCCCGTCTTCACGATGTGGTGCCAGGGCGACCACGGCCTGGCGGGGTTTGCCAACGCTATCAGCGTGATCGTCGCGGTGGTCGTGATGACGGGAATCGTAATCGCCAGCGGCGTGATGGGATAGGCGCAGGGCCACGTGGGGCGGTACCTGCTGCGCGAACGGGCTCGCGGTCATCCGCGCAGCAAGCCGAATGGCCATAGGCTACGCAGCCAGGCTCGCAGCCGGCCAGATGGCCATGGGCTACGCAGCCAAACTCTCACGGGCCACGCATGCAAGCATCAGCTTGCTGCGCAATCGAGTTAACAATCTCCCCGCCCAGCTTGCCTGCAGACAGTTGGCCCCAATGGCACCGTCACAGCCACCCCGAACAGTCGACCGGCCCCAATGGCACCGTCACGGCCATCCCGAGCAGTTCGTGCTGACGAAACTGTCAGTGTAAACGGTTACACGTGCGACGGCGGCTAATTAGCAGACAGGCCGTGCAAGTCCCAGAGCCCTCCGCGGTCCTGTCGAGCCACATTCGAAGCACCAGCAACCGTCATTTTGTACGAATCTCGGACTAAATGGCGGTCGATACGGTCCCAAGCGCTGCATCGACCGCACGTGTAACCGGTTTCACTGACAGTCCGGAGCGCACAAACATGTTCGGATGGACCAAACTGTCAGTGAAACCGGCTTCCGGTGCACCGCCCCCGATTTAGCGGACAGCCCAAACGCTCACGCACACCTTTAGGGGACAGCCTAGAAGGCCCCAGCGGTCCTATGCGCCCCCATTTAGTACGACTTCCGTACTAAATGGGGGGCCAGCCACCTCCTGGCGCCCCACCCGCTGCACCAGAAACCGGTTACAGTGACAAATCCAGACACACGAATCCCTCGGAACCCATAAGGCGCTCGTTCAAGCCCGTGAACCCACCGTTCACGCATCAATTGCTAACTCATATCGCCCCGCTAGACATAACGAGACCGTTGCGTTCAATCAGCGAAAGGGGCATGACATGTGTGGCATCAACGGCAAGACAGCTGTGATCACGGGCGGTACCTCGGGCATTGGCCTGGCCACCGCCAAGGCATTCCTCAAAAAGGGCGCCAAGGTCGTCATCGCCGGCCGCAACGCCCAGCGTGGCGCCGACGCCGAGGCCCAGCTCAAGCGGGTAGCACCCGACGTCGTCTTCCGCCAGACCGACACCATCGATGAGGACGACGTCAAGGCGCTCATCAACTTCGCGGTCGAGACCTTTGGCTCGGTCGATATCATGTTCAACAACGCCGGCATCGGCGGCATGGCGCCCATCGACCAGATGAGTGGCGAGGAGTTCCGCAAGCTCATCGACATCAACCTCACGGGCGTGTTCTACGGCATCAAGTACGCGGCGCTGCAGATGGAGAAGCAGGGCAACGGCGGCGCCATCGTGAGCACCTCGTCCATCGAGGGCTGTGTGGGCGACCCGATGGTGCCGCACTACAACGCGGCCAAGGGCGGCGTCAACCTGCTCACGAAGTCGAGTGCGCTGGCACTCGCCAAGTACGGCATCCGCGTTAACACCGTGAACCCCGGCTACATCAAGACGGGCATGGTCAACGAGGCCACCATGGGCAAGGAGGGCATTGAGCACCTCAAGAGCCTGCACCCGCTGGGACGCCTCGGCCGCTCCGAGGAGATTGCCCACGGCGTCGTCTTCCTGGTTGAGAACGAGTTCACCACGGGTCACAACCTCTACATCGACGGCGGCTACACCGCGCAGTAGGAGCCAAGCGCATCAAGTACGATGGGGCGTTGCGAGCTCAGCTCGCAACGCCCCACTCTATTCTCACCCACATCGAGTAAGACGCGCATGAGAGGCAGCTCGCCACGGCAGAAGTGTCAGTGTAAACGTTTTCCGGTGCAGCGCCCTTCAATTAGCGGATAGCACAGACGGCCCATTCTGCTTTCAGCGGGTGCAACTGAACCCATCGCACCCCCGTTTGGTACGAAATTCGTACCAAACGGGGGTGCACTTTGCTTCTTGCGCTGCATCTACTGCACCGGAAATCGTTTACATTGACAGATTTGAGCCAGCAAACCCAGCGAGCACTTTGCAGCGCTATCCAGAATGCGGCCGCACCTTATCCCAACACGCACTTCACAAACTCATCGCCCGCAAAGACCTCCTCGCCTGGCTCTACAAGCAAATCGACGCAGGTCATGTCCGCAGAGTTCGTCACGGCAAGCACCACGCAATCGGGATGGCCCGCCGCGGCCACGCGCTCGCGATCAAAGCGCACAAGGGGCTGACCGGCCTCGACATGGTCGCCCTGGGAAACAAGCAGTTCAAAGCCCTCGCCACGCATCTCAACGGTGTCGATGCCCACATGGACGAGGAGCTCGACGCCGTCATCGGCGGCGATGCCAAAGGCATGAGGCATGGCCGCGCTCACCGTGCCGGCGGCCGGCGCATACGCAACATCCTCGTCGGGCCAAACGGCACAGCCCGCTCCAAGCATACCGGCGGAAAACACAGGGTCAGGCACGTCGCCCATCGCCGCAACGCGCCCGGAGACCGGTGCGCGCAGCACAACGACGCTTCCTTGTTCTCGTAGCGTATCCAGCGTAACCATATCTCCCCAATCAAACAGGCTCTCAGGAAAGCGTACAGCAAAAAGGGGCCGCTCCGAAAAGGAGCAGCCCCACAGCCATGCTTATAAAACCAGCGACTACCCCGTGACGATTGAATCGAGGTGCAGCGGCATGCCCGTCGTGTGCGCAGAGACCTCGCTGGCCAGGTAGAGGGCCGCGAAGGCAACCTCCTCGGGCTGGCAGTAGCGCTTGTCGAGCGCGGTGCCGGCAAAGATCTTCTCGGCCTCCTCGTGGCTCATCGTGTCGCCAAACGTGTCGAACTCGATGCGGCGCATCATGTCGGTGTCGACCGGGCCCGGGCAGATGTAGTTGACGTGCACGCCCGCGGCGCCCACCTCGTTGGCCACGCACTTGGTGAGGCCGGCCACCGCATACTTGCTCGAGCAATAGGTGCTCATCGTCGCGGCCGGGGTGTAGGAACCGGCCGAGGCAATGACCACGATCGAGCCCGACTGCTGCTTGAGCATGTAGGGCACGGCGTACTTCATGACATACATCGGGCTAAAGACGTTGAGCGCGTAGACCTTGTTGACCTCGTCCATGTCAACGTCCTGGATGGGCACGCACTTGCCCTCGTAGCCGGCGTTGGGAATGGCGACGTCAACGGTGCCAAAGTACTCGGCCGCGCCCTCGACAAAGGCCTTGACCTGGTCTTCCTTAGTGGCGTTGACCACAAATCCCTTCACGTGGTCCTCGTCGAGGCCCAGCGTGGGGATAAGAGCGTCGAGCTTCTCCTGGCGCGTGGACGAGATGGCGAGCTTGGCGCCCTCGGCCGCAAACGCGCGGGTGATGGCCGAGCCAATGCCGCCCGTGGCGCCGGTGATGAGAACGACCTTGTCCTTGAGCTTCAGATCCATGTTTCCCCCTCCATGGGTTGCGCCCGCAGCCGCGCCCCCGCGCCTTCGGGCCTGCCTCGCGCTCGATGGCGCGCATCATTGTTTTAACCATTTCTTCAGTCCTTAATATCAGAAGTTGAAGCGTTATCGATAAATGATGATAACGAGTAGCATGAGTGGCAGAAGAGGCGCAACCAAGGAGGGGCCGTGCACGTCGTCGAGCACGTGATCGAGTCCGAGAAGGGTCGCATCGTGGGTGACCTCGCCCTGCCAGACTTCGCGGCCGAGACGGGCGGAACGGCAGCGTCGGCATTGGCCGAGAAGAGCGGGGTGGCGGATGCGGCGACCCACGGCATGGCCGAGACGGGCGGCGATGCGCTCGATGCGGGGGCGCGCGCGAATGCGCCCGTTCAGTTCGCGGCCGAGACGAGCGGGGCGCCGGCCCCGGCCGCACCATCAACCAACAACTCGCTGGCAGACGCCCCGCTCCCCCTCGTAATCTTCTCGCATGGGTTCAACTCGAGCGGCAGCCGCGGCCTTCGCTTTGCCGAGGCCGTCACGCGGGCCGGCTTTGCCCTCTACGGATTCGACTTTCGCGGCGGCGCCATCGAGAGCCGCAGCGAGGGCAACCCGCTTGAGATGTCGATCGAGACCGAATGCGCGGACCTCGCCGAGGTCGTAGGCACCATGGCAGCAGATTCGCGCTTCGACGAACGCAACGTCTTCCTGTTTGGGGCAAGCTTCGGCGACCTCGTGTCCGCCCTCGTGGCGGCGCGGATGCCCGAGAAAATCCGCGGCCTGGTGCTCCACTACCCGGGCTTTTGCATCGCGGACGTGGTGCACGCGGACTTTGCCACGCCCGGCGACGTGCCCGAGACGTTCTACTCGCTCAGCATGGACGTGGGCCGCGTGTTTGCGCTGGACGCCTGGAACCTCGACCCCTATGCGGAGATTGGTGTCTACGGGCGACCCGTGCTCATCACCCACGGCACGGCAGACGAGCTGGTAGACCCACGCTACTCGCAGAGGGCGGCCGCGGTCTACGACCACGCTGATCTGCACCTCATCGACGGTGCCGGCCATGGCTTCCACGGTGCCGTGCTCAAGGAGGCCACCGGCTACCTGGTCAGCTACCTCGCGAGGGAGAGGGCATAGGAAGCCTAGCGGGAGCCAGGCTTTCGCATCTCGCAGCGCCCGGCATGGCTCGCGCACCACCATGCCGGGGTGGGCGTCTCTGGCGCGCTTTCGCTCCGCAGCCTTCGCGCGCCCAGCCCAAACAGATATCGCCGGCGCCTCTCACTGCCTTCGCGCGCCGCCCTTAGTGCTTGAACAACTTGGCCATGAGGTCGGCGTTGAGCTTGAGACGCGCGGCCTTCTCGGCATCGTCCTTGGCCCAGGCGCCGGGCATGCCGCGCAGCACGTCGCCCTTGCCGCAGCCCGCCGGCAGCTCGGCCAGCGGCACGTCCATGAAGCGTGTGCCGTCGACCTCGAGCACCGCGATGTTGCCCTCGATGCGGTCGATGATTGCCTGCATGTCTCCTCCTCGCTTCTCGCGCACCACGTCGGCGCCCACAGGCACCCTACGGGTTGCACCTCTTGCACGGGGTATACCCCTGCGACTCCGCCTCGGAGCGCGACATCGCCACGAGGCCGCTCGAGTTGCTCAGGCTCGAGCAGCCCTTGCGATGGTAGCGCTTGCCCTTGCCCGAGGCCGTCACGTACACCACGTCGCCCACCTGCTCGTCGCCGCTCACGCTCTGGCCGCCACCAGCCGCCGCGCCCGACGACTCGCCCGAGCCACCCGGGCTCGAACTGCTCGAACCGCCACTGGAGCCGCCTCCCGAGCCGGTGCCAGAGCCGTGCCCGATGGAGCGGCCGCTCTTGCCCGCGTCCTGGCTCGCCGCCTCGACGCTACCCTCGCGCTCGCACGTGACGCTCACCGTGGTGCCGTCCGAGGCGGCCGTGACGGTGCCGTTTACGCGCGTGCCGTACACGTGCGTGCCCACGCCCGCGAGCGCATCAAGCACCACCTGGGTGGGGTGGCCGTAGTTGTTCTGGCCGTAGGAGATGACGGCCGCGCTTGGGGTCAGCTTGCTCGCGAGCTCGGTGTCCATGCCCGAAGCGCTGCCGTGGTGGGCCACCTTGAGCACGTCAACATGGCCTGCCCCGCACAGCTTCTGGGCCTCGGCCGGGGCGTCCCCCGTAAAGAGGAACGTGCTGTTGCCGTAGGTCACCTTGATGATGGCCGAGTAGGCGTTGTCCTCGGAATAGCTCGCGCCCTGCTCGGGCCACAGGAGCTCGGCAGTATAGTTCTCCCCGCTCGCGACGGTGCGGCCGGCATAGCACGGCTCAATCGAAAGACCCTTGTCGGCAATGGCAGTGAGGAAGCGCGTGTAGGTCTTGGTCGAGCTGTTGACCTCGGGCGCCCAGACGCTGCGCACGTCCATGGTCGAGATGATCGTGTCGAGCCCACCGATGTGGTCGGCGTCAGGATGGGTGGCCACGAGCCAGTCGATCGTGTTGCGTCCATCGGTCGCAAGCTGGGACTTTACCGTACCGGCCTCGCCCGTGGGCGTGTCGATGAGCATGGTTTTGCCGTCGGGAAACTCGATGATGCTCGCGTCGCCCTGGCCCACGTCAACGAAGCGCACGACGAGGTTGTCGAGCGCGGGCGTGGCCGCGGGGGCCTCGGTCGTTGCGGGGGCCGTGGTCGCTGCGGCAGTCGAGGCTGCGGCGGTGGCGACCGCCGGGGCCGCCTGCTGCTGCGGGGACTTGCTGGGCGCGAGCGACCCCATGAGCAGCAGCGACACGAAGGCGCATGCGACGCCCGCGAGCACCTGCCGCACGACGGGAGGCCACGAGCCCACGCGCCTCACGAACTTGGAGTCGGGCGCCTGCTGGGCAAGCTTGCGCCAGCAGTAACGGACGAGGAACCACAGGCCCACGCCCGCGGCGGCGCACGCCACGAAGGCCAGGGCGTAAATGGCCAGGCACAGCAACACGAATGCCGCGCAATACCACAGGCAGCCCCGCTTCTTGTGAACGACGGTGATCTTCTTGCCCATACGCACTCCCCTGTTCGGGCGAACCTGTCACTTGCTCCAGCATAGCCCTCCGCGATCCTTGCACTTTAGCGGAGAGCTATGATGGGCGGAGCGTGGGCAACGCATCACAGCGCACGGCCAAGAATCAAAAGCAGGATGCCGTAGATGATTCCGGCCAGCACCGCCTTAAGCAGGGCTCGGGCCAGTGGGCTGCGCATCGGCTCAATCTCGGCATGCCCCGCCGCTTTGGCACGGTGCCTGTCCAAGAGGTCGATTCCCAAATCGACAAGCAAGGTGCACAGGGTGACAAGAATCATCCTGGTAAGCAGTACTGTCATGACGCGTCACGGCCTTCGGCTCGGTCCTTTTGACTTGTCCCGATTCATCTGGGCATCCCGAATGTATCGCTCAACGCGGACATTAATCCAAAGGCAAGGTTGGCCCGGCCAGCCACGCTTTTGTCGCGCGCCAGGGCGCACTTTGAGGCCATTAGCAGCCCGCATGGTCACAGAACCGGAGACGCATGAACGACAGGAACCCACAGAAGGAGATCGAGCAGCTAACCGACGAGTGCTCGACGGCCGTTTTGCAGGGCGACGGCTCGACCAGAACTTAGGGGCATCAACCTGCGTAGGCGCTCTGGAACCGAGCACGCATTTGCCCTATGAGCCCAAGTGCCCCAAGCGGAGCAGGCCACCGAGCCGTTGAGCGCGGAAACAGCATCGAGACACGAAAAAGGCCATCGACTAAGTCGATGGCCTTGAACATTTGGTCGCGGGGGCAGGATTTGAACCTACGACCTTCGGGTTATGAGCCCGACGAGCTACCAGACTGCTCCACCCCGCACTGTGTAAGTGCGCGCTTGCGCAAGAAAGAAATATACGCGCCCTTCCCCACCGCGTCAACAATGTGAAGATATCTCCACAATTTGCTCGTCCAACAGAGGCAGCGGCGCGTCGAGCGGCAAAGCCGACGATACGCTAATCAGCTTTTTCGTGCTTTAAACGGGGCAGGCCAAGTAGAAGGGGCGACCACCGCGGTAAAACCCCAGTTGGCAGAAGCCCATTTGGCAGCCCTGCCAGGCCAACCGACAAACAAGCACGAATAAGTTGATTAGCCCCAGCAGGATCAGCGCCCGCCCAGCAAGCAACCCCAGCCCTCGTAAAGCGCGCGCAGGCCGCCCAGTACTCGCCCCGCAGACGCTCGACGTGGCGGTCACTCACCCGCAATGCGTTGATCAACTTTTTCGTGCTTGTATGGCGCCAGCTTGAGTAGAACGGCATAGCGCCCCTGTAAAGCTGCTGGTAAAAGGATTGGCGGCATCCCGACTACTTGACCGCGCCACATCTAAGTACTCGAAAGCTGATTAGCACCCCGATGACCCTCGCACGCAAGCCCCGCCCACCGTTTAACCCATCTACGTGAACGTTCACCTAAATGAATAGTGAACGTTCACCTTCTCAGCGTTACGCTCGCCCTATGACACGCGGCGAAAGGGGCGCAATGAACCTAAGAGGCACCGTCCTCGCATTTGGCGAGGTAATGATGAGGCTGTCTCCCAAAGACAACCTCCGCATCGAGCAAGCGACCGAGTTCGACGTTCGCTACGGCGGGGCCGAGGCGAACACCGCCATCTCGCTCGCCTGCCAGGGCGATTCCGCCGCATTCGTCTCGGTGGTGGCACCCAACCGCCTCGGCGACTGCGCCGTGCGTTCCATCTCCCAGTGGGGCGTCGATACCTCGCGCGTCGTTCGCCAGGGCGACCGCCTGGGAGCCTACGTCTTTGAGCTCGGTGCCTCGCAGCGCCCCAACGGCTGCGTCTACGACCGCAAGTACTCGGCCATCGCGCTCGCCACGCGCGATGCCTTCAACTGGCACGCCCTCCTCGACAACGTTGGCGTCTTCTACTTCTCGGGCGTCACGCCCGCGGTCTCGGCCGAGATGGCGGCCGCCTGCGCCGAGGCACTCGTCACCTGTCGCGAGCTGGGCATCACCACGGTCTGCGACCTCAACTACCGCGGCAAGCTCTGGACCCCGGCCCAGGCGCAGCAAACCATGAAGTCGCTGCTACCGTTGGTCGATATCTGCATCGCAAACGACGAGGACGCCCCTGCCGCGCTTGGCATGGACTGCGTCTCGGGCTCGCTGCAAAACGGCATCGCCGAGCTCGACTCCTATGAGAAGATGGCCCGCCTCATCTGCGACGAGTACGGCTGCAAGATGGTTGCCTCCGTCGTCCGCAACGTCCAGTGCGTGGAACGCTCCCAGTGGATGGGTCTGCTCTACGACGCCGAGCAAGGCGCCAGCTGGCGCTCGCAGGTCCACGACGCCCACGTCCTCGAGGGGGTCGGCGCGGGCGACGCCTTCAACGCGGGGCTCCTGCACGCCCTGCTCCACGACTTCGACGGCCAGCACGCCATCGACTACGCCATCGCCGTTGGCATGGGCGTCGAGTCCATGGCCGGCCACGGCGGAATCTTCGTCTTCCCCGCCATGGCCAACCCGCTGTGGGCCGTCGTCGCCCTCGTCGTTGGCTCCGTCCTGACCGGCGTCATCTATGCCGTCATCAAGAAGAAGCCCGAGGAGGCCGAGCAGGTCGAAGAGGAAGTCACCGACGATCTCGACATCGACTTCTAGTCAGATCGAACCTGCGTGGGGCCGGCCTAGTCGCCGGCCCCACCAATTAACAGACAGCTCCAAAGAAACAGAGGTACACATGCTAGTCTCCATGAAGTCCATCCTCGACGACGCCAGCAAGAACTACTACGGCGTCATGTCGATGAACAGCATCAACATTGAGATGGTCCGCGGCGGCATCGAGGCTGCAACCGAGGAGCACTCCCCCATCATCATCCAGATGGGCCCCGGCCAGATCGCTAAGCACGCCCACATGTCCGAGATCGTCCCGGTCGTGAAGGAGCTCGCCGCGAAGGCCCCCATCCCCGTGGCCCTCAACCTCGACCACGGCTCCAAGCTCGACGACGAGATCGCCGCCATCCAGGCCGGCTTCACCAACGTCATGATCGACGCCTCGTCGCTGCCCTACGAGGAGAACGTCCAGAAGACCAAGACCATCGTGTCGCTGGCCCACCCCATGGGCGTCTCCGTCGAGGCCGAGCTTGGCCACGTTGGCCAGGCGGCCGACGGCGACGGCATCACCGACGACCTGTACACCAACGTTGAGCAGGCCAAGGACTTTGTTGCACAGACCGGCTGCGACGCCCTCGCCGTTGCCATTGGCACCGCCCACGGCAACTACCCCAAGGGCTTCGTCCCCAAGCTCGACTTTGACCGCCTGCGCGAGCTCAAGGAGGCCCTGCAGATGCCGCTCGTCCTCCACGGCGGCTCCGGCTCGGGCGAGGAGAACCTGAGGAAGGCCGTTGCCGGCGGCATCAACAAGATCAACGTCTGTACCGACGCCTTCGCCGCCGCCAAGGCCGGCATGCTCGAACTTCTCGAGGAGAACCCCAACGCCGACTTCCTGGCCCTCCAGATGAAGGCCGAGGCCTCCGTCAAGGCGTTCGTCAAGGACTACATCCACATCATCGGCTCCAACGACCGCTACGCCTTCACCGACTTCGAGAGCGGCTCGCAGGAGTAGCACGCACGACGACCACGCACGCAACCATCGAAGGGATTACGCAATGAAGATCGCACTCATCCAGGAGTTCTCCCAGGCCGGCAAGAACGACATCATCCTTGGCACGCTCAAGAAGGTCGTTGAGCCGATGGGCCACACGGTCTACAACACGCTCATGAAGCAGATCGACAACCCCAAGGACCTCCCCGAGCTCTACCCGGCCGACAACCCCCGCCGCACCTACCTGCACATCGGCATCCAGGCCGCCCTGCTGCTCAACTCCGGCGCCGTCGACTTCGTCGTCACGGGCTGCGGCACCGGCCAGGGCGCCCTCATGAGCTGCAACATGTACCCGGGCGTCGTCTGCGGCTACTGCATCGAGCCCACTGACGCGTACCTGTTCCTGCAGATCAACAACGGCAACTGCCTCTCGATCCCCTACGCCAAGGGCTTTGGCTGGGGCGCCGAGCTCAACCTCGAGAACATCTTCACGCGCGCCTTTGGCTCCCCCAAGGGTCAGGGCTACCCCACGGCCAACAAGGCTTCGCAGAACCGCAACGCTGGCCTGCTCGACGACTTCAAGCAGCGCGTCGCCAAGCCGCTGCCCGAGATCATCCGCTCGCTCGACCCGCAGTTCGTCAAGGAGGCCATCACGCCCGAGTTCCTCGCCTGCTTCGACGAGGGCTGCAAGGACCCCGAGCTCAAGGCCCTCGTCCACGAGTTCGTTGACTAGTTTCTCGTCTTAGCTTTACCCCCTCTCTCGCGGTGCCGTGGCACCGCGTTGGGGCGGCAGGGGCGCTCCCCTCGCACCTGCCGCCCCGTCCCTTGGGGCACCGTTTGCCCGGGCGCGCCGCACGTCGGCGCATCTGGGCAAGCAGTGCAGACACGTGAGGAGTTGCCATGCAGACCTCTGAGTACCTTCAGCTTGGGCTCGTTGCGGTGGGGCTTGCAATCATCACCTGGGTGAAGATGTCCTACATGCGCCGCGCCCAGGTCGACCCGAGCGTCAACGCGTTCAGCCCGCGCGAGCACCACGCACGCGTACTCGCCTTTGGGCTCATCGCCATTGCCTTCGTCTTCGTCTTCTTCCCGTTCTAACGGCCGGGTGCCGGCTCGCCCCGCAGCGCTGCGGATGTTGGGGCGCGCCGGCATCGCCCATCCGCCCAATCTCGATTGGAGGGTCCCATGACCGAGCTGCTCGTTGCCCTCTGCGCCGTCTTTCTCGTTGTCATGATCGGCAAGGCCTGGTTTGCCTGGCCCAGCTACCGTGGCACCATCTACCAGCAGCTCTTTGGGAGCTTCCTCGAGTACTTCTGGAAGTACTCGGTGAGTCGCGACCTGTCGAGCTCGGGATACCTCGCAAGCAGAATCGGCAAGCACCGCCTGCTGTACAACTCCTATCGCGACCACGCGGGCCACGAGGCGGCGCAGTTTGTCACCGTCCTGAGCGAGCGCGGCCTTGCCTGCGTGTGCTGCATCCACACGAGCGGCGCCGTGACCGGCGGCGAGAACGGCGCCTGGCACATCGAGCGCGACGGCGTCACGAGGCCGCTGGGCTCGCCCCTCACCTACATTCGCAAGCAGCAGAAGTTCCTCTCGAAGACCTTCGGCAAGCTTCCCGTCTCGTACGCCCTCTGCTTTGACGACGGCAGCGACCTCTCGGGCGTCAGCTGCCCCTACCCCGCTCTCTGCGCGAGCGGGGTGGTCGAGTACCTCGAGGGGCTTGGGGGCAGCGCCTCCGAGGCGCAGATCGAGGAGGCGTTCGAGAGCTTCAAGCGCACCGCGGGCATTGCGTAGGGAAGGGTACGCAACCCGAATGCGAGGGGAGGGTCAGCCGCGCGGACGGCTGGCCCTCCCCTTTTCGTTTGCTGCAGCCGAGCTCGAGGATTATGACGTGGGCGGCGCGAAGCCAGCGCCCGCTATGCGCTCACGCCGGCGAGGCGGCAGTACTGGGCAAGGTTGCTGCGAAAGACGAGCTCGACGGGGCCCATCTGGACGCTCGGCTCGGGACGCTTGCCCCACAGCAGGTAGTCGCCCAGCGTCTTGGCGGCGCGATAGGCCATGCCCGAGGGGTCCTTGTACACGAGGTTCGTGAGCACGCCGCTCTCGAGGGCGTGGGCACTGCCCGGGAACAGGTCGCTGCCTATGGCACGCACGCCGCTTGCGGGCAGCTCGCCCAACACCCGTGAGGCCACCTCGGTTCCCACGGCAGAGACGCTGCAGACCAGCGCGGCCCCGCGTGCCTCGAGCGCCCGCGCCAGGTCGGAGCTCAGACGCCCGACGTTTCCATGGGCACCGGGAATGCGCTCGACCTGGGCCGCGGGAGCAAGGGTCGCGAGCTCGGACTCGAACGCCTGGGCAACGAGGCGGTGCGAGTCGGTGCCCTCGTCGCCACTCAGGAGCAGGACGCGAGGAGTGTTGTCGCCCGCAACGAGATTGGCGGCCTGCTCGGCCATGAGGCAGCCCGCGGCATGGTAGTCGGTGATGACGGCGCCCACGTGGTCGAGCTCCTCGCAGTCGCCGTCGAGCAGCAGAACCGACACGCCGGCCCTCGCGATGCGCTCGAGCGCATCCCTCTCGTCCCGCAAGGTGGGGGCAAAGGCAAGAAGCCCGCCAACGCTCTCCCCCGCGGCCAGGCGCCCCTCCAGCGACGCGAGCGCACGGGCGTAGCCGCCCAGCTCGAAGTCGACCGCCTCGAAGACGAGGCCCGTGTCGCGGGACTCGGCCACGTAGCGGCGGCAGCCCTCCCAAAGGTAGGCGTAGAAATAGCTGCCCTCCTCGCGCGAGGTGGGCAGGCACGCCACGACGCGAATGTCCTTGCGACTGAGGTTGGCGGCGCCCTCGTTGCGTCGATAGCCCATCTGATCTGCGGTCTTGAGAATCTTCTCGCGCATCTGGTCAGAGAGACCGGGCTTGCCCGTAATGGCCTTGTGGACCGTGTTGATGGACACGCCAAGCTTGGCGGCGATGTCGCGCATCGTCGCGCGACCCTGCGTCTTCGACTCGCCCAAGCGTGCTCCTCTCGGATGCCGGAATCGCGCTCGCATTCCGGCCAATCACATATCACGTCCCACGTTGTCGTACGGTAGCCGCGACAACAGTCAAAAGTGTACCCGACCCAGAAGGGCATGGACGCCAACCGAGCCCCACCGTGCCGTTGCCGCCCTCGAGCGCGCTCAAACACAAGGCTGATCAACTTTTTCGTGCTTGTATGGCGCCAGCTCGAGTAGAGCGGCACGGCGCCCCTGTAAAGCTGCTGGTAGAAAGGCCGGTGGCATCCTGCATACCCGCCCGGTCGCTAAACAAGCAAGAATAAGCTGATTAGCCCCTCAGCGAAGCCGCCGAGCGCGCACGGCTCCAGCGGCCAACGCGGACGCAAGCTGATCAGCCTATGTACACCAACTTGGCGGCAGCTCGAGTAGAGCAACGCAATGCCCCACAAAATCGCAGGTAGAAAGGTTGACAGATACCAGGCTACTCACCCATACCCAGCCATGGTGTACAGAGGTCGATTAGGGTTCCTCCAAACGGTCGGTCCGCCCCACGGCGCGGCAATCTTAGCCGCACGCCCACCGCGGCCGCACACGGCGCGGCAGCCTCGCCGGCCGCCCCCGCCCAACAAAATAGGCGACGCGGGTCTCCCCGCGCCGCCCTCGCGCACCTACTTGTTCTCGATGCTGCCGATGTTCTTGAGCTCAATCGAGATCAAACCGTTTTCCTCGGTCGAGAACTGGATGAACTCGGGGTCGTCGCCGTACTCGGCCGGGAACGACACCTCGATGCCCGTATCGGTCACGATGCGGTGGCACCGCACGCGCTTCTGCGCCACGGCCCTGCGGTCGACCGCCACGTTCTCGGGCAGGTGGCGCACCTCGGCCTCGGTCTCGAACGCCTTGCGCGCGGGCTCGGAATCCTCGAACACCTTCTCGGCCAGCCCGTCGCGCGAGAAGCTGTCGCACTCGTCGACCTGTTCGGCCACGAACGCCTTGGCCTTCGACAGCGCGAGCGCCGCGTTGGCGCCGTGCTCCTCGGCCACCTTCTCGACGATCTCGGTCACGCAGTCGATCGTCTCGCGCGCGCTCGCCTCGCTCGTGCACTGCAAGAGGCCCTCGGGCAGCACGAGCGTCTCCTGCCCGTCGATCGTGCGCGGCTTGTCCACGTAGGAAATCTCGAGGTTATCGGCGCGCACGACCGCCCAGCTCGCGAGCTTCTGCGTCGCCGCTGGCAGCACGCCATAGCGCCTCACGATGTCGCAGCTCACCATCGTGCCCGCCTGGCTCACCTCATGCACGAACGCCTTCTTGCCCTCGAGCAGGAAAAGCCCCAGGTAGCGCACGTCCTCGCCATCCATGAAGTCGACCACGAGCATGTCGGTGCTCTTGGCCCCGTCGGCGCGCTGGATCTCGCCAAACACGAAGTTGGCCATGTCGGCCGTCAGCGGAACGAACTCGTCGGCGCCGTGCAGGTAGCGGCTCACCTTCGTGGACAGCGCGTTGTCGGAGCCAAACCTGCCATGGCGGCAGTCGGTCGACCCCAGAGCCTTGCGGCAGATGCTCTGCACGTAGGCCTTGACGGGCTTCTCCTCGAGGTCGAGCTCGGCCTTCGACAGCACGCTCACGGCCGAGTCGAGGTCGAGGACGTGCAGAACGGCCTTGTTGAGGCGAATGATCATGAACCCCTCCATATGGTGGGCCCGCGCGGGCGCAACCGCCCGCGACGCCGGGCGCGGATTGCAGGCGTCAACTATACCGCGCCCCACGCAAACGAAATCGAATCTCAAGAATCCCTGCTAAACCACCCCCAAAACGGGGAGAAGAACAACTACGACAAAAGGAGGCCAACAATGGCACGCACCATCATCCTCGTCCGTCACGGCAAGGCGAAAAAGGCCCAGCTTGGCACGGACGACATCAACCGTCCGCTCGTTCCCGGCGCCGCCGAGGCGCTCGCCCCCACCTTCCGCCACGCGATGGCCCAGCTCCACGGCGCGCGCCAGGCGCACCTGTGGGTGAGCCCGGCCCTGCGCGCCAAGCAGACGAGCGCCGCGCTGGCACCCGCGCTCGTGGGCAACGGCATCCAGATCGTCGAGACCCGCGACCTGCCCTGCCTGTTCGAGCAGGACCAGGCCACCTTCCTCGACGAGCTCGCCGCCACGCCCGACGACGCCTGCGTGGCCGTCGTGGGCCACATCCCCTTCATGGACGAGCTGCTGACGCGCCTCTGCGACTGCCAGATCGACTTTGCCCCGGGCTCCATCGCAGCCGTCGAGCTCGACGGCGACCCGCGCGACCCCTCCATCTCGGGCACGCTGCTGTGGTACGCCCGCGGCCCCAAGCTGTCCTAGCGCGAGAAGCCCTGCGGGGACAGAGGGACGGGTCCTTCGTCCCCGCCAAACGGGGACAAAAGGCACGTCCCGCCTCTGGCCCCGCCTGCCACGAGACGAGGGCGGTACGAGCGGGTCGGCCGCGCCAACAGGCCCGCCCCCGCCCCCCCACAGGGGCGCCCCGCCCCAACCCCGCCCAAACACAACGTGAACATCAGGAGAAGCCGTGCGAGCAGGCGCCGCCGGCCACGTGCGCTGCGCTACGATTGATAGCCGCAATTTTGAGCGAACCAGCGAGCGAAAGGGTCCCACCCACCCATGAGCGACATCAATAAGCCCCAGCTAGAGACCGTCATCGACGACACAGACGACCTCCGGCCCGCAGACGACCCCATCATGGCCGAGGAGCAGGCGCACCTCGACGAGATCTACGCCAAGCTCACCGCCATGCGCGACGACCTCGCCGCCGAGCTCGAGCACGGCCACGAGGGTGCCGCGGCAGACCTGCGCGAGCTCTCCGACGAGATCCGCCCCGACTTTGGCGGCGCGGCCGACGAGGTCATGGAGACTCTCGCCGCCATCGAGACGCTCAACGCCGTCATCGACGCCTACAACCAGTACCACGACTTCTCGGTCGACAAGCTGCGCCGCCTGCTGCTCCTGCTGCGCCAGCCCTACTTCGCCAAGGTCCGCCTCAAGATGTCACCCGACCGCCCGGCCCGCGACGTCTACATCGGCGCCGCCGGCATGACCGACGAGCGCAGCCGCCCCCTCATCGTCGACTGGCGCAACCCCGTCGCCGAGACCTACTACAACCAGGAGAACGGCCAGACCAGCTACACCGTCAACGGCCGCACGCGCACCGTCGAGCTCGAGCTGCGCCGCCAGTTCGACATCACGCGCGACCACCTCAACATGTACTTCGACACCACCGTCGCCATCGAGGACTCGCTGCTGCTGGGCGCGCTGCGCCGCCACCACTCCGAGAAGCTCAAGGACATCACGGCCACGATCCAGCGCGAGCAGAACCAGGTCGTGCGCCACGCCGACGTGCCGGCGCTTCTCGTGAACGGCATCGCCGGCTCGGGCAAGACCTCGGTGATGCTGCAGCGCATCGCCTACCTGCTCTACGGCGAGCGCGAGACGCTCAGCGCCTCGCAGGTGCACCTCTTTGGCCCCAACGCCGTCTTCGAGCACTACATCGACAACGTCCTGCCCTCGATGGGCGAGTCGAACCCGCAGGTCTACACCTGGCGCGACTTCTGCGAGGCGCAGGGTGCCGGTGGCCGCGACCTGGGCGAGGACACCGACCCTGCCTGCCTCGAGAAGCTCGAGAGCGACATCTCGAGCCTGTTCCTCACGGCCGACGACCTGCGCGAGATCCGCTGCGACGGCACCGTGCTGCTCAAGGTCGCGAGCGTCGAGAGCGCCGTGGCCAAGTTCGCCCGCTTTGGCGTGGGCCCGCGCTTCTGCGCGCTGGTCACCGACGAGCTACACGACCGCGTGAGCCGCCGCATCGCCTTGATGGCACGCGACGAGGAGCTGCAGGAGGAGATGCTGGGCCTCGACGTTGACGACCAGGTGCGCTTCTTTGGCGAGACGGTGAGCCCCGAGAACGAGCAGGAGACCGTGGCCCTCACCCGCCGCTGGCTCGAGCAGGTCTTCGCCGGCGCCCACGACGAGGTCGACCGCCTGGCTTGGCTCAAGCTCGACCGCGTGGCCATGCGTATGCTCGGCAAGCCCAGTGTGAGCGCCAGCGAGTGGCTCTACCTGCGCCTCCTCGTGACGGGCCGCGGCGACACCGACGCCCGCTACGTCATGATCGACGAGGTGCAGGACTACACGGTGGCCCAACTCATGGTGCTTAGCAGGCACTTCTCGCGCGCGCACTTCCTCATGCTGGGCGACGAGCACCAGGCCATCCGCGAGGGAACCGCGAGCTTTGCCCAGATCCGTGAGCTGTTCGGCCGCACCCACGGGCAGGTCGACGAGTGCCGCCTGCTTACGAGCTACCGCTCGAGCCCCGAGATCACGACCCTGTTCAGCGGGCTGGTCGAGCATGACGCGCCCGTGAAGCTCGCGAGCGTCCACCGCGCCGGCGTGGCCCCGCACATCGAGGCCCTGCCCGGCCGCGACGAGTTCCTTGCCGCCCTGCGCAAGCAGGTGGCCGCCGCGCACGAGATGGAGGGCCTCACCGCACTCGTCGCCGCCGACGACGGGGCCGTGAGCTGGCTCGCCAAGCAGCTGCGCGACTGCGACGTCACGGTCATCAAGAACAACAACGAGCTGCCCGCCGCGGGCGTGGTCCTCATGTCGCTGCGCCTTGCCAAGGGCCTCGAGTTCGACCAGGTCATCATCCCCGATGCGAGCGCCGAGGCCTACCCCGACACCCCGCTCGCCCGCCGCAGGCTCTACACAGCCGTCTCGCGCGCCATGCACGGCGTGACCCTGCTGGCCCAGGGCGAGCTCACCCCGCTCGTGACGCGGTAGGCGCGTCCTCGCCACGCGCCCGGCTCGTCACGCGCCCGGCTCGTCACGCGCCCGGCTCGTCACGCGCCCGACTCGTAACGTGCCCGACTCGTCACGTCAGCTCGTCACGCGCCCTCGTCACGCGCCAGGCTCGCCACGTCAGCTCGTCACGCGCACGGCTCGTCACGTGCCCGGCTCGTCACGCTCCGCAAATTCCTAGGAAAATGCGGTTATCCATATTTAGCGGATAGCGTTAACGTCACTTTCCTAGGAATCTGCACTCCCACGTCCCTTACCCAGGTTTGGAGACCCACATGCAGATTCGCACCGCCACCGCGGCCGACCTCGACGACCTCGCGCGCATCTACGCCGCCGCCCGCCGTTTCATGGCCGAGAACGGCAACCCCACCCAGTGGGGCGATGGCCGCCCCACCGCCGCCGAGATCGCCGAGACGGTCGAGCAGGGCGCCTGCCTGGTTGGCGTTGACGAGCACGACGTCCCCCACTTCGCGTTCTCGCTCTACTCCGAGGCCGACCCCACCTACGCGACCATCGAGGGCGCCTGGCCCAACGACGCCCCCTACCTCACGATTCACCGAGTCGCGAGCGACGGCGCGCTCCATGGGGTCTTCGCGGCCATCGTAGCCTTTGCCCGCGAGCGCGCCGCGGCCGCCGACGTCGCCAACGTGCGCGTCGACACGCACGAGGACAACAAGCCCATGCAGCATCTCATCGCCAAGGCGGGCTTTGCCTATTGCGGCGTCATCCACCTGGCCGACGGCGACCCACGCCTGGCCTACCAGCTGGTTCTCTAGGCCGATAAGGGCACAAAGACAGGCGGCTCGGCCCCGCGCGGCCAAGTGCGTGCCAGCCGCAGGTAGTTATGGCCTCCGAGACCCGATAATTACCTGCGTTTGGCACGCACCATGCCGCAGCGGGCCAGCTGCACCCCTCTCGTCCGCTTCCTCACCGGCCCTCCACGGGGACGCGCTATCATGACCCGGCACATCAACACGCATGAGGAGAACATCGTGAGCGACAAGCAGCAGACCACCGACCAGTCACTCGAGGCCCAGCGGACGCTGCTCGAGAAGCGCCTCCCCGTGGACTTCCGCGAGGTCCGCTGCCTGGGCGACATGGAGCTGCTCGAGGTCGGGCCACGCCTCATCCGCCTGCGCACGCACATCTCCGACGACGCCCTCAACCCGCGCGGCTTTGCCCACGGCGGCTGGCTGTTCACCCTGTGCGACGCCTCGAGCGGCGCCCTCGTCTTCTCGCGCGGGCTCGACTGCGTGACGCAGAACGCCTCGATCAACTACCTGCACGGCGGCTGGCCCGGCGACACGGTCGACATCGAGGTCAGGGCGCTGCACTGGGGCCGCACCACCGTCGTGAACCAGGTGACGCTCACCAACCAGGACGACAGGCCCCTGGCTGTCGCCACGATGACGATGTACGTGATGCACTAACTACATGCGGCAGAGCTGGTCGCGCACGCGCTCGACCTCGCGGATGGCACGTGCCACCTGGTACTGGGCGTCGTCGATGCGCCGCTGGGCAATCCAGTCCGCAATCACGTTGTCGAGGAACAGGTCCGTGAACTGCAGCAGGCCGCCCAGCTCCACGTTGAGGCCCACGCCCTCGACGTCGTCGAGCTCGCCCACGAAGACCTGCAGCGCCCGCTTGGCGGCGTTTATCTCGTCCTGCGCGTCGTCGATGCCGCGATACTTGAGCAGGCTCGTGACGAAGCCGCCGCCCAGCATGTCGACCATGCCCCAGCGGCGGGCGTCGTCGAGCTTGTCGGCCGCGCGCTCGAGATGGTCGAGCGCGTCGTTGGCGGCAACGATGGCCTCGCCAATCTCTTTTGCTCTGTCCTTGGGCATGCGGGTCCCTTCCTGCGCGCTAGCGGTGGACGCGCACCGTGCGGGCAACGCCGGCTCGCCGCCGACCGTCCGCCAAAGCGCGGCGCTGGCTTTTGCATGAAGCTTACCCAACCGGTGGCATAGTAGATAGCCCAAAGGCCCCAACGGGCATGTCGAGAGGAGCGCGCATGAGGGTCACGGCCACGGCACTTGCCGCCTGCGCGCTTGCGGGCGCGACCTGCCGCATGCTGCCCGAGCAGCTCTCGGCGCTTCCCCTCGTGCCCCTCGTCGTCGCGATGACGCCTGCGTTTGCCCTGCTCGCAGGGGTTGCGCTCGTCCTCACGCTCCTGCCACGCGCCTGGGCGGGACACCGCGCGGCGCGCCTGCTCGTGCGCGCGGCAGCCGTCGTCGTGCTCGCGCTCGAGACGACGTGGCTCGCACCCTACGCCCTGCCCGCCCAGCGCGTGAGCGACGCGCGCCAGGACGCCGGTGATGCCACCACCCTCACGGTCATGACCTGCAATGTCTACAAGGGGGCCGCCGACCCTACGGCGATCGTCGCCGCCGTGCGCGAGAACCGCGTCGAGGTGCTGGCCCTGCAGGAGACGACCGTCGACTTCGTGGCGCGCCTCAGGGCCGCGGGGCTCGACGAGCTGCTCCCCCACTCCCAGCGCTCCTCGTCCGACGGCGTCTATGGCAACGGCGTTTGGAGCGCCCACCCGCTCGCGGACGTCGCGAGCGACGACATCGGCTCGAGCGCGAGCGCCATGCCGGCGGGCACCATCGAGGTCACGCGCGCAAACGGCACCAACGCCCGCGTGCGCCTCGTGAGCGTGCACACCTGCTCGCCCGGCCCCGGCTACTGGAACCTGTGGCGCAGGAGCATCGAGGAGATTGGCATGGTGCGCAGCCGCGTCGCGGCAGACCCCACGTGCGCCTACGTGCTCATGGGCGACTTCAACGCCACCTGGGACCACGCACCCTTCCGCGCCATGCTCGGCGTGGATGGCGCAGGCGGTGCAGGACCCGCGGGTACCACCGACGCAGCCACCACGGATGCCGAGAAGGGCGTCGGCAACAACGCCGCGCACGCCGGGCAAGACGCCACAGGCGGCTTCGTGACCCTCCACGACGCCGCGCATGAGTGCGGCCAGGGGCTCGTCGCCACCTGGCCCTCAAACGCCCTCGTGGCGCCCCTCGCGGGCATCGACCACGTGGTCACGAGCGATGCTGCGGTCGCCACGAGCGTGCAAACTCTCGCCATCCCCGGCAGCGACCACGCCGCCCTGCTCGCCACCCTCGCCCTGAGCTAGCGCCACACGGGCTACTCGCTGCGCAGCGCCTCGACGGGGTCACGGCGCGAGGCGCCCACGGACGGGATGACGCCCGCGACCACCGTGAGCAGCACCGAGATGCAAATGAGAATCACCGCGGCCGTGGGCGGCAGGCTCATGATGTTCTCGACGTTGTAGTCGGCGAGCACCCAGGCGTTCACCGGGAACGACACGAGCATCACCACGGCGATGGCGAGCACGCCCGCGATGAGGCCCTCGATGAAGGTCTCGGCGTTGAAGACGTTGGCGATGTTGCCCTTCGAGGCGCCCATCGCGCGCAGGATGCCAATCTCCTTCTTGCGCTCGAGCACCGAGATGTAGGTGATGATGCCGATCATGATCGAGCTCACCACGAGCGAGATGCTCACGAAGGCGATGAGCACGAGCGAGATCATGTTCACGATGTCGGTGACGCTGCCCATCATGACGCCCATGTAGTCGGTATAGGAGATGGCGCGGTCGTCGTCGCCGGCGGCCTTGGCGGCGTCGTTGTAGGCGTCGATGTGGGAGAGCACGCGCTCCTTGGCCTCGAAGTCGACGGGGTAAATCTTGACGGACTGCGGGTCCTCCTCGTCGGCGTAGCCCAGCGTGGCGAGGTTGTTGTCATAGGTGAGGCGGCTCGCGTTGGCGTAGTTCGTCATGAGCGAGGTGAGGTCGTCGGCGTCCATGTTGAACTGGATGGCGCTCGCAAAGGCGCTCGCGTCGACGTGGAAGGCGTTCTGCATGCCGCTCGCGATCTGGCTCGACAGGCCGCCCATGAGCTGACCCATGCTGTTCGCGAGGCCCTGCTGCAGCTGGGCCGAGACGCTCGCCATGATGCCCTGGCTCACCTGGGCCACGAGCTGTTCCACCACGCCCTGAAGATAGGGGGCGAGGCTGTTCTGGACGTAGTCGGCAAGGACCTTCTGGAGCCTGTCGGCGATGACGGTGCCCACGGCGGCGCGCAGCTGGGCCACGATCTGTTGGGCGCCCTCGTCGGCGGCCACGTAGGCCGTGAAGGCGTCGGCGAGCTTCTGCGCGTCGAGGCCGGCCGAGGGGTTGGCGAGGTACTCGTTCAGCACGTCCCTGAACTGCTGCGAGTTGAGGAAGCCGTTGAGCAGCTGGTTCGCGAGCTGGCTCAGCTGCTCGAGCTGGTCGGGGTCGAGCGAGCCGTCGATGGCGCCCGAGAGGTCGGGCGCGGGTGCGTCGGCCATGATCTTCTCGACGTCGATGCCGTCGGCCACGCCCGACAGGTCAATCTGGACGTTGCCCACGTCGAGGCCCGACAGGTCGAAGCCCTGGAGGTTGAGGGCGCTCGCGTCGAAGCTGAAGGCGCGCTGCAGAGCGGCTTGGTCGACCGAGAACATGCTCGAGAGGTCCATGCCCTTCTTGCTCTCGTCCTGCAGCTCGTCGAAGGTCTTGCCGGTAAAGACGTCGACGTCGGGGTTCGCGAGCTGCTGCTGCACCACCTGCGAGCTCGCGGCGCGCGCCATGAGCTCCTCAGTGAGGCCATGGGTGTAGTTGACACCCGAGGACAGGGCGTTGGCGCTCGAGGAGCCGTTGGGCTTCACGACGCCCACGATCTTGAGGTCGAGGCCGCCTGCCACCTGGCCCGCCATGAAGTCGGCGTCGTTGGACATGTCGGTCCAGCCGCCCGTCTCGTCATTCTTCTTGTAGGCGTCAGATGGGCTCAGGATCTTGAAGCTCGTGTTGAGGGCGTCGTCGTAGGTGAAGTCCACGGCGGTGTCGGGCGTCTCAACGTTGCCGTCGGCAGAGAGGGCGCTCGAGACCAGGTCGTTCATCTCGTCGATGTCGAGCACGCCGATGCTGTAGAGCGTGTAGTCGCTGATCTTGCCCGTCTGCGACAGCACGAGCACCGCCTCGTCGGGCGCGCTCGCCCAGCGGCCGGCCACGACGTCATACTGGGAGTCGAGCAGGTCCTGGTCGTCGATCATCTCGCTGAAGGCCGAGCCCGTGCCCATCATCGCGCCCGCCATGGCGCCGCTCGAGGCACCGCCGCCATAGGCCTGCGTCATCGAGTTGGGGCTGAGCTTCACGGGGTCCGCCCCGTCGGCGCCCGAGGTGTAGACGATCGGGCTGATGCCGTAGTCGTACTGGATGGCGCTCACGTCGTCGGAGATGCCGTCGCCGCCGGCGTCGAGCCAGGCCTTGAAGCTCGTCATGTCGTTTGACTTGACGCTCGCGAACATGTCGCGCAGCACGGTGGCCTCGGGGATGGGCTGGGTGGCGTCGACCTGCGAGGCGTCGGTGACGTCGCCGGAGTCGTCGCCAGTGCGGGCCTCGCCCAGCATGCCCGACAGGTCGTAGCTCTGCTTGGCGATCGACAGCGGGTAACTCGACAGCGTGTCCTGCTCGACGCGGGCGATGTAGTCGTTGACGCCGTTGGAGAGCGCCAGGATCGCCGCGATGCCGATGATGCCGATCGACCCCGCAAAGGCCGTCATGAACGTGCGGCCCTTCTTGGTCATGAGGTTGTTGGCAGAGAGCGCCAGCGCCGCGAGGAAGCTCATCGAGCTGCGGCGGTGTGGCTGCTCGGAGCCCACCTCGGCCGCGGCGAGCCGCTCGCGCTCGGCGTCCGTGACGGGGCGGGTGTCGTCGACAACCTGGCCGTCCTTGATGCGCACGATGCGCGTGGCGTAGTCCTCGGCAAGCTGCGGGTTATGCGTAACCATGATCACGAGGCGGTCGCGGGCCACCTCGGCGAGCAGGTTCATGACCTGGATGCCCGTCTCGGTGTCGAGGGCGCCCGTGGGCTCGTCGGCCAGCACGATCTCGGGGTCGTTCACGAGGGCGCGAGCGATGGCCACGCGCTGCATCTGACCGCCCGAGAGCTGCGCGGGGCGCTTGTCGACGTGATCGCCCAGGCCCACGCGCTCCAGCGCCGCGCGGACGCGTTCGCGGCGCTCGGAGCGGCTCACGCCCGCAAGGGTCAGGGCCAGCTCGACGTTCTGCAGAATCGTCTGGTGCGGGATGAGGTTGTAGCTCTGGAAGACGAAGCCGATGCGGTGGTTGCGGTAGGTGTCCCAGTCCGCGTCGGAGTAGTCCTTGGTCGAGACGCCGTTGACCACGATGTCGCCGGAGTCCGCGTGGTCAAAGCCGCCGAGGATGTTGAGGAATGTGGTCTTTCCCGAGCCCGAGGGGCCCAGCACCGCCACGAACTCGCTCTCGCGGAAGGTGATGGAGACACCGTCAAGCGCCCGCTGCACAAAGTCGCCCGTCTTGTATGACTTGCGGATGTCGCGTATCTCGATCATGCGCTTCCCATCTCTGCGGCCGGCGAGCCCCTCGCCCGCCGCACGTGTCGTTTACCCGTTCGTGGCGGGCATGCCCCTGCCCACCACGGATAGATACCTAATACTGTTAAGTACCTTATCCCCAAACGCAACGCTCTGTGCCCCATCGTCAAGAAAATGGAGAAAGTCACAGATGCCTGAGAGCGTCGCTGTGCCCGCGCACGGATGAGGCGAAGAGACCGCCCCGCGGCGCCGCGCGCACAAAGGAGGCCCCTCACCAGGTAGGCGAGGGGCCGCAGGTGCTAGCGATAGAGGGGCAGCTGCCCGGTTACGGGAGCAATCAGCTCGACGTCCATGGGGGCAAAGCCCACGCAGGTCCAGCGGCTACCGCTCTCGTCGGGCGTGAGCTCGGTGCGGCAGGCGTCGCGGATGCAGAAGAAGTCGAGGCCCTCCATGAGGCCGCGGCTCTCGGCCCGGTTGACCAGCGCCGCGAGCGCCCGCTCGCCGTCGACCGCGAGCACGATCTTGGGTTCGCCCTGGCGCACCCAGGCCGCCAGCACGTCGGCGTCAACGGCCGTGCGCACGAGGCTGCCGCCAAACTCGAGGCCAATGGGGCCCGCCGCGGCGTCCGCCTCCTCGACGTAGCGCTGCGTGCCCGCCAGAAGCGGCGCCACGCTCGCGTGCGCCACCTGGGCGGCGAGCTTGCCCGCGCTCATGCCCAGCGAGCGGTCGACCACCACGTACTGCCTGATGGTGGGCCCGCCCACGGACTCCTCGGCCGCTTCCTCGCGTGCCGCCTCGCGGCCCGGAACCAGAACCTGTGCACCCATGTGCCCTCCCCTATCTGCGCGCCGCCTCGAGAATGCGGCGCATCTCGGCCTGAACGGCCTGCTCGGTGTTGTTGCCAATAACGCGCTCGGCCACCTGCTTGGCCGCGTAGCGGCCGTTGCCCATCGCGATGGGGTGGCCCACCAGGCGCAGGATCTCGTAGTCGTTCATCGCATCGCCAAAGGCCATGACCTCGTCGGCGCAGATGCCCAGGTAGCCCATGATCTGCTGGATGCCGCTCGCCTTGCTCACGCCCATCTGCATGACGTCGATCCACTTGGAGCCCGACGGCGCAAAGACGAACCAGTCGCCCAGCTCGCGCTGCAGCACGTAGGCCATGTCCATCGTGTAGGACGGGGTGTCGCAGAAGACCGACGCCTTGAGGATGTTGACCTCGGGATCGGGCACGTCAAAGACGCGCACGGCCTCGAGCAGGTCCTTGTCGATCTCACGCTCAAAGCGGTTCTCGTCGTCGAGCAGGAAGCTGCGCGTGCGGTCGAACAGGGCGATGTGCAGGCAGTCGAAGCGGTCGACCGTCTCCTTGAGCCGCTGCAGGCCAATGTGCGAGAAGACTTCGCGGTCGATGAGCTTACCCGCCACCATGACCTGGGCGCCGTTGCTCGCCACGAAGTCCATCTCATTCACCACCGGGGCAAAGAACTCGTGGAGGGTGTCGAGGCGGCGGCCCGAGCTCGCGGCGAAGTGGATGCCCGCGCAGCGCAGCTCGTGGATGAGGCCAAAGGTCTCGGGCGGAACCTGTGAGTTCTCGTCGAGCAGGGTGCCGTCCATATCCGAGGCAATGAGCTTGATCATGTGCGTCCCTTCTACGTGGAGGAAGCGTCGTGCGAGAGACATCGCGGCGTGGCGCTGGCGGGCTGTGCGGCGCCGCTCTCGGCCGCAGGCAGCGCCGGCCAGCGGCCGCGGGCGCGTTACCGCTGGGCCACCGCGAAGCGCGCCACGAGCTGCTCGAGCATGTCGACCGTGAGCTCGAGGCTGCGCACCGGGATGAACTCGCGCACGCCATGGCAGTTGTACCCACCCGTGGGCAGGTTGGGGCACGGAAGGCCGCGCAGGGTCAGCTGCGAGCCATCGGTGCCGCCGCGCACGGGCACGGTCACGGGGTCAAGGCCCACGGCGCGCATCGCGACATAGGCGTTGTCGCGCAAAAAGTCCATGCCGTCCATGTGCTCGACCATGTTGCGGTACTGCTCGCGTACCTCAATCTCGATGGCGCCCTCGCCATAGCGGGCGTTGAGGAAGGCCGCGCAGTCGGCAAGCAGCTGCTTGCGGGCCTCGAACTTGGCCGAGTCGAAGTCGCGAACGATGTAGGTGAGCGTGGCCACGCCGGCGCTGCCCGAGACCTCGATGGGATGGAAGAAGCCCTCGTAGCCCTCGGTGTGCTCGGGGCGCTCGGCCGCCGGCAGCAGCTCGTCGAACTCGCGCAGCAGCGTGATGGCGTTCACCAGCACGTTCTTGGCGCTGCCCGGATGCACCTCGACGCCGTGCGCCGTGACGGTGGCCTGCGCGGCCGAGAAGCACTCCCAGTTGAACTCGCCAAGCGTCTCGCCGTCGACCGTGTAGGCCCACGTGGCGCCAAAGTCGTCGAGGTCGAGAAGCGCCGCGCCGTGGCCAATCTCCTCGTCGGGAACAAAGGCCAGCTTGAGCGTGGGGTGGGAGAGCTCGGGGTGGGCGGCGAGGCGCGCCACGAGGGCCATGATCTCTGCCACGCCGGCCTTGTCGTCGGCGCCCAGGAGGGTGGTGCCATCGGTGCAGACGAGGTCCTGGCCCACGAGGCTCGCGAGGTCGGGGAGCTGCTTGGGCGTGGTCACCACGGCGCGGCCGTCGCGCTCGCCGTGCACGAGGTCGCCGCCCTCGTAGTGAACGATGTGGGGCGCCACGCCGCTCGCGGGCGCGTCGATGGCCGTGTCGATGTGGGCGATGAGGCCAAGCGCCGGCAGGTCCTGCGCCCCCTCGCTCGCGGGCAGGGTCGCCGTGACGTAGGCGTGCTCGGTGCAGGAAACGCCCTCGCAGCCCAGGCCCTCGAGTTCGTCGGCAAGCATGCGGGCGAGGTCGAGCTGGCAGGCGGTCGAGGGTGTCTGGTCCTCGTGGTGCGGGTCGGACTGGGTGTCGACCCTGACGTAGCGCACGAAGCGCTCGAGAACGTCGCTGGGCTTAGGGCTGTAGCTGGGCATGGTTCCTCCTTTGGGCGTGTCTTCAACACTCCTACTTTACCGCTCACCGCGGGCATCGTGATAGCCTAGGGAGCAGACACTCACGCGCGCGTACCAAAGGGGACGGGTCTGCTGGCATGGCATGCCTAGGCGGGCAGGCACGTCTTGGCGGCCGCGCCCGCCCGGCATGCCCAGAGGGAACGAAAGACGCGTCCCCGCGTCCCGCCGCGCCGCGCGCAAGACAAGGAGCAACCATGGCAAAGAAAATCGTCGACGACCTGCCCGTCTCGCTCACCGAGGCAAACAAGCTCTATCTCTACCGCCTGCTGCGCGACGCGATTGGCTGCGGCCGCCAGGAGTTCATGCCGCGCGTCCTCGAGGCGCTGGAGCAGGCCGGCATCACGCCCGAGAACCTGGGCTATGCCGACGCCCCGGCCCTCTTCGCCAAGCTGGACGACATCTGCCAGCTCACGGCCTTCAAGGGCGGCCGCTACTACGTCACCGTGAGGCAGCTGCCCGCCTGGGACGCAATGCTCGAGGCCGCCGAGAAGAGCAAGGGCCAGGCCGGCGGCAAGCCGGGCAAGCCCTGGAAGCGCAAGAAGGGCCAGATCAAGCCCGTGCGCCCCAAGGTGCGTGTGATTGAGCCGGAGCCTGAGGTCGCGTCTGAGGCCGAGCCTGAGCCTGCGGCTGCCGTTGAGCCCGAGGCCGCGGTTGAGGCCGAGCAGGCCGAGCAGCCCGCGGGCAGCGCCACGACGGCTGCCGAGGCCACCGAGCCCGCAGCTGCCGCCGTCGAGAAGGCCGAGCAGCCCGCGGCCGCAGACGAGTCTGACGCCAACGAGCCGCAGACAGAGGCCGCA
>UQSV01000003.1 GCA_900543875.1 uncultured Coriobacteriaceae bacterium
CGCCGCCGCGCTCGAGCTTCACGCGCTGCGCGCCCTCGAGGGCGAGCGCCCCGTCGAGGGCAACGAGGTCGACGAGGCGCTCGAGGCCGCGAGCGTGCCGCTCGCCCCCACCGAGCGCGTCATCGGCGTGCTCGTCGAGGCCGCGCAGGGCTCGCTCGACGCCGAGGTCTTCCCCGTCGCACGCAGCTTTGCGACGCTGCTGGGGTCGCTCACCGGCGACGACGTTATGAACGGCGTCGTTGAGTCGATCGAGCACGAGCCCGACAGATAGCAAAAACGAGACGAGGGGACAGTCCCTTCGTCTCGTTTTTCATTGGAGAGGTTGCCGTTAGCCCAGGCGCTGGACACGCTTGCTGTTGGCCTCGCGGTCGATGAACATGATGCAGAAGCACACAGCGAGCAACGCCGACGCCACCGCGATGGCATGCAGACCCAGTGCGTGGATGCAGACGTTGCCCAGCACGGCGCCCAGCACGAACGTGAGGATCACGCCAAAGTAGAGCAGGCCGTTCTCGAGGAAGCCCTTCTTGTGCGTGATGATGTAGTCGTCGACGCTCTGCAGCGCGCTTCTCAGGTTACCGATGCACATCGTCGTGGCGATGCCGTGACCGTGGATCTTGCGGAAGCTCTCGACCTGCATGCCGCAGGCAAACGACGTAAAGCAGTTCGCCGCGAGGTTCATCGTGCCCGGTATGAAGCTCACACCCAGAAGGATCGCCGCCTCGCAGAAGACCGTGAGCTGCCTCCAGTGAAACACGCTCGAGAAACGCTCGTGGATAAGGTCTGCGAGCATGATCCCCAGGGCAAACGCCAGCACCGGGAAGAAGTAGCGCCCCGCCTTCATGAGGTCGCCCTCGGAGAGGTTTACGCCCACGAGCAGGATATTTCCAGTCTGGGCGTTGGCAAAGACGCCATCGCGGGCGATATAGGAGTAGGCGTCCATGAAGCCGCCGGCAAGCGCGAGAAGAATGCCCAGCTCCACGGACTCCGAGATTTGCTTTGCGCGGTCCAAAACCGTCCCCCTAGAGGTCGAGCTTCATGAGCTCGGCAATTGCGTAGATGTAGATCTTGAGCGAGAGCTTGAGCTGCTCCTCGCTGGCGCCCTCGTCGGGGCCGTGGATCTGGCCCACCCACTCGGGCGTGGGCAGGTCGAGCTCTTCGGGGCCAAAGCTCGCGGCGTTCCTGAAGTGGCGGGCGTAGGTGCCGCCGCCAATCGTGAAAGGCTTGGTGTCCTTGCCCGTGTACTCGTTGTAGCAGCGCACGAGCGTCTGGATCTCGGGCGAGTCGGGGCTCACGTAGAACGGCACGACGGCGCGGCCCTCCTCGAACTCGCAGCCATGGGCGGCGGCAAGCGCACCCAGGCGCTCGCTGATGGCCTCGGCGGTCGTGGACTTGGGGTAGCGGGCGTCGAGCGTCTGCTCGATGCGGCCGTCCCCGGTGGTCCGGATGGTACCGCCGATGCAGGTGAGCGGCTCGAAGACGTCGTCGGTGGCATCAATGCCCAGGCTCGTTCCGTCGGTGCTCGCGTGGATGGTGCCCTCGAGCTCGAGGAACGCGCGCTCGGCGTCAGAGCAGACGCCCGCCTTAAGCAGGTAAGAGCACAGCATGCCGATGGCGTTCCTGGTGCCCTCGGGCATGCTCGCGTGGCCGCCGATACCATGGGCGGTAACGCGCGCGAGGCCCTCGCCCGCCTCGGCGACCTCGATGCCGTCTGCCGCGGGCAGCTCGGAGGCACCGGCGCGCACGACGGCCTCGGCGAGGCTCGGGATGGCGTTCGTGGCCGTGCCGCCCTCGATTCTGACGATGCGCGCGCGAGGCGCCTCGCCCGCAATCGCGGCCGAGCGGATGGTGGCGCCGTAGAGGCCCTTCTCGCCACAGCACACCGGGAACTCGGCGTCGGGCGTGAAGAGGAAGTCGGGCTCGGGATAGTGGGCGAGGTAGTACTCGACGTCGCCCATGTTGGTCTCCTCGTTGGCGCCGAGGATCACGCGCAGGGTGTAGGGCAGCGGCTCTCCCGTGACCTCGACCTGCTCGGCAAAGAAGCGGCCGGCGTAGAGCGACAGCACCGCGGGGCCCTTGTCGTCGGTGACGCCGCGGCCAAGCAGCCAGCCGTCACGGCGGACCATCTGGTAGGGGTCGGTGTGCCAGCCCGTGCCCTCGGGCACGACGTCAACGTGGGCAATCGTGGCGATTTGCTTGGACGAGGCACCGGGAACGTCGGCAAAACCGAGGTAGCCCTCGCAGTCGTGGGCCTCGAGGCCGCAGACGTTGGCAATGCAGAGGGCCTCGTCGAGCGCCTCGCGCGGGCCCGGGCCCCAGGGGGCGCCCTCGGCGGCCTGCGAGAGGTCCTCGACGCTCTTGTGCGAGACGAGCGACTCGATGTCGTCGAGCACCTCGGGCCACACGCGGTCGACGAACTCGTCGATCTGGGCCTTGAGCTGGGCAGTGGTATCGGTCATGGCAACTCCCGTCATCTGCGTGCGCGCACGCGTAGTTTTCCGCATTACATAATACGACCGAATGGCTCGCACGCGAAATCATGCGGACGTGTCCGCCATATTGGGTAAAACAGAAGGGTCCAAACCAACCAAGAGGAGGCCCATGACTACGGAGCTCGCAATGCTCGCCACGATGCTCGCCGTCGTGGTGCTGTCGTCGTTTGCGGCAAGCCTCATCCCGGGCCGGCCCATCCCCGAGGTCGTGTTCTTCGTGGCCGCGGGCGCGACACTGGGACCCCACTGCCTGGGCGTCATCCACGCCTCGCAGGGGCTCGCGCTCATGTCGCGCCTGGGGATGGGCGTCCTGTTCCTCATCGCCGGCTACGACCTCGACCTGCGCGAACTCGCGGGGCGCGCGGGCAGGCACGGCGCCGTGTGCTGGGCCATCTGCATGGCGCTTGCCGCGGCGGCCACGGCCCTTCTCGACCTGGGACTTTCCATGGCGGGTTCGGCCGCCTTCGCTATCGCGCTCACAACCACCGCCTACGGCACGCTCGTTCCCATCATGCGCGACCGCGAGCTGGGCGGCACCGCGGTGGGCGGCGTCATCGAGTCGTACGGCGCCATGGGCGAGCTTTTGCCCGTGGTGGCCATGTCGATCATGCTCTCCCCCACCCGCTCGATGGCGGCCAACATCGCCGTGCTCGTGGGCTTTGTCGTGGTGTGTGTCATGGTGGCACGCGGCGGCGAGCGGGCGCGCAACCTGGGAGGACGCCTTGTGCGCTTTCTTTCCGACAATGCCGAGACAAGCTCGCAGGCACTGCTGCGCGCCACGCTACTGCTGCTCGTGGCCCTGCTCGCGCTGGCGGCGGCACTTGACCTCGATGCGGTGCTGGCCGCGTTTGCCGCCGGATTCATCCTGCGCCGCGCGCTGCCGCCCGAGCAGGGCAAGGGGCTGCTCGCCAAGGTCGAGGCCGTGGGCAACGGCCTGTTCATCCCCGTTTTCTTTGTCTACTCGGCCATGGACATCGACGTGGCGGCCGTGGGCGCCAACCCCGCGCTGCTCGCCACCTTCGTGGCGCTGCTCCTGCTGGTGCGCGCCCTTCCCGTGGGGCTGTGCCTGCGGGCGTTTCCCGAGACGCGCGACATGCCCGCGGGCGAGAAGGTCTCGGCGGCCCTCTACTGCACGATGGCGTTGCCGCTCATCGTGGCACTCACCGAGGCCGCGGTTGGGGCCGGCGCCATGCCCAGCGCCATGGCAAGCGTGCTCGTGTGCGCAGGTGCGCTGTCGGTGCTCGTGATTCCTGCGCTCACGAACATATCGCGCGTGGCCATCTCGGCGAGCCCCGTTGAGGCCGCGCAGCGCATCGCCGCGAGCCCCGAGACGGCGCGCCAGATCGTGCACGAGCACCACGAGCGCCTGCGCGAGGCCGAGTACGCCTTCCATACCGAGCGCGCTGAGCTGCGCCGCGAGGGCGTGCGGCTCTCCGCGGCCGACTACCTGGCCCGTGCCGAGGAGCTCCATGAGCGGCACGCCCGCGAACTGCGGCGCATTCACGAACAGAACAAGCACGAGATAGACGAGCTGCGCGAGAGCCGCCGCAAGTAGGCAGCTTCGGGCCGCGCGGTTTTGCCTCGCGGCACGCAAGCGGCACGCTCGCTTTGCGCACCTACCACTCGCATTTGTTGCTCAACGTTTTTGTCCGAAACTCCCCTAGCTTAAGGATTACCAAACGTCCACGAGCCAGGAGGGACCATGGAAGAAGACGAGAAGGTCACCCTGCAGCTGGGTAGTGAGCCAGATGCATCCGAGCAGGCATACGCACCCACCAAGGAAGACACATGCAACGAGGCGCAGGCAGACGAAGCGGCAACCGTCAGCGACCGGACTGGTGAAGCCAGCGAGCTCGTAGCCGAGCAGGGCGACCAGACCGGAGAGCCCAACGACGACGTCGCAGCGGCGCCCACGGTTGAGGACGCATCGGAGGACGAGCAGCCCGAAGCCAAGGCTTCCGCGCAGACCGCCGAGTCCGCCAAGGTTGTCTGCTCCAAGTGCGGAGCCAAGCTGGAGGGCGCAGCCAAGCCCAAGGAGAAGCAAGGCGAGCAGCCCACGCCGACCATCTCGCTCGACGGCCTCGCGGCACTTCAGGAGTCCGAGAAGCCCCAGAAGACGGATGCCAAGGCATGGCTTGCCAAGAACAAGGTCGTTGCAGCCATCGCGGCCGCTATCCTCGTGATCCTGGGCGTACTCGTCATCCCGCCAATGCTTGCCACCCCCGACGACCTCTTTGAGCAAGGCAAGTACGAGCAGGCATACCAAAAGAGCGCCGACGAGGACAAGCCCGCCATGCTCGCCCGCATCTGTGGCGCCGGCGAGTTCCAGACCGCCTACGACCTCGCACCAGATGACGATGCCAAGACGGACATTTCTTCACTAACATCATTGCCAAACAATGCGCGGACGTCGCAGACGGTCTGAAGGACCCCGACAGTTTCAAACTGAGGGGTGCATACGTTGACAGGTCTACGGGCCAGTTTGCGCTCGAAGTGTCTGGCGCCAACAGCTACGGAGCGACGGTCTCGAGCTACTATCTATTCTCCGTCAACAACTCCAAGAATGGGTACACCGAATACTATGTGAGCGGCCTCGAGGAAGAGACGTATTACCGCTTCGACACGTCTTCTGAGTTGACGGAAAAACTCATCAACAACGCCACTCGCTCAATCATCTCCGACCTTATGAGCAAGAGCTCAAACAAACTTGATAGTGGATACGTCGATGCAATCAATGCGCTCTTCGAGAATGACGCACTTGATTCCGTGACGTCTCTCGACGACGTAAGCAACATCTACAACCTCAAGAGCTAGGCTAAGGTTTAGTCAATGCAAGCAAATAGCGGGAGGCACCCGGATTATCCGAGTGCCTCCCGCTATTTGCTATCTCAAACTGAAGCGTCCCATTGGGTCGCGTCGCTCGTCCTCAATGGCAAAGACGGCAACGACGTGCTTCTCGTCATCAACGTGATAATAGACCCCGTAAGGACCACAGTAGAATACGCGACACTCCACCGGCGGTTTTGCAGAATTATAGACAGGGTCATAAACAGAGCCATATCGTGGAAAGCGGGAGAGGTTTCCCAACAGGAAGCCAATTCTCTCCACCAAAGACTCGCTCGCAATATCCGAAAGTGCATAGACTGCTTCATCGGTCAGCTGGACCGCATACTCAGAAGCATGCTCTTCGGCATCCGGTCGCTTACTCCCCACGACGGGCCGCCCTGATACGAGCCGCATCGGCAAGAGCCTGATCAAGCGGCCTCACGCGCCCGTTAAGGTAGTCGTCGTAGCCACGGCTGATAGCACGGCTCACGCGTTCTTCGCGCTCGCGCACGGAGGCAAGCGCACCCATCTGACGATCGAACGACGCAGCGTCCATAACCACCAGCGAGGCCGAGCCATTCTTCGTAAGATAGACCGGCTCACCCGTCTCGTGGCACGTTCCCGCGATCTCCGTTAGGTTGCGCTGTAGCTCTGAGATTGGCTTTACGGCAGGCATTAATCCTCCTTACGTATGTTCCTTCATAAAAGTATACGTAAGATTCTTTGATAGCGCCACGAAGTTTCAAACCCATTTGCCTCGCCACACCACGTGAAATGCCGCGCCCGATGCGCATGATCAGCGCAACAAGCTGGTAGCTTCGCGTGTCCATCGCGACCAAATGGCAGCCTGTTGGGTCCCGCCTAGTCGCGATGGACACGCACTCTGCAAGGCTCATGCCCCACGGTGCCGGGAAGGCCGGACATGATGGCGAAGGTCGTAGCGGCGCCAAGCCCCAGCAAGTCGCCGGCACGCAGCCGCGCGGGCTTGCCGGCGACCAGCTCGCGCACCTCGCCGGTCGAGCCGTCCTCGATTCGCGTGCCGTTCGTGCTGCCCAGGTCCTCGACAAACCACTCGCCGTCCGCATTGCACCACAGGCGCGCGTGGCGCGCCGACACGTCGGACCCAACGGCCGTAATGTCGCCGTCGCCCACGCACAGCGCCCCCAGCTCGATACCCCGCTCGCTCGGCTCGACCCAGTGCTGGTAGCCCGCAACGAAGTCGCCCTCGATGGACATGAGGCCCAGCGGCGCCGCCGCAACGTCGCGCTCGTCCGCGCCGCTCAGGCCCGCCACGGCCACGTGCAGCGGCGTCGACGCGCCACCGGCGCAGGTCGTTTGGCGTAGTCGAGCGCGTACGTAACGCTCGCGCGCACGTTGGCCGAGCAGCCCGCCGCGATGAACAGCACCATGACCAACTCGGCACGCTCGTATGACCCCATCCCCGCAGACCCCGCCAGCCTCGTGAGCGCGTTGTGGTAGAGGTTCACGTCCTGGCGGCACGCTGCCAGCGCGTCCTCGAGCGGCTTGCCGAAAGGACCGCACACCATCTCGACGATCTGCTCGTTGGAGAGACGGCTCGTGCGACTCGAGCGCAGCTTGAAAAGTTCAACCCTATGCTAATACCGCTGCTCAACTATTTGTTGCGCAACAAAAATAGAGGGGACGAGCGGCACCGGGAGGCGTACGACAATGGGGACGTGCCTCTTGTCATATGTCAGTGGGGACGTGTCTTTTGTCATATGACAGAAAGCACGTCCCCACTGACATACCGAGCTAGATCACGTAGTCGTTACCGGCGAGGGAGACGGTGGCGAGGTCGCTCACCCGAATGCCGTCGAGGTAGTCTCCGATGAGTGCGCCGAGCTTCTCCCACATCTCGTGGCAGCGAGGCTCCTCGGCACGAAAGCGCACGAGGTCATCCATGCCGCCCACGGGGTCGAGCGAGCCCTCGGTGGAACGCAGCACCTCGCCCGCCGTGTAGTCCTCCGCGGCGCGCGCCAGGCGGTAGCCGCCGTTCTTGCCGCGCAGGCTCTCGATGAGATGGTCGCGCACGAGCGCCTTGAGGATGCTCTCGAGGTACTTGTCGGAGATGGACTGGCGCGCGGCGATGTCGCGAAGCGGGATGAAACCCTCGCCCTCGTGTTCGGCGAGGTCAACCATCACGCGCAGAGCATAGCGGCCCTTCGTAGAAACGAGCATTCCATCCTCCTTGGCGCCGACGTGTTCGCGCCAGGGGCGCCGCGGGCCCGCCGTCGGCTGCGCGCCGGGCCGTATCAATTTCCTATCAATACTATAGGATAATGGGAAAATCGTATCATGGAGAGAATGATTCGACGCAGACAGCAGGAGGATGCATGGTTCCCACCCCACAGCAGGCGCTCGAGATGCTCGACCAGTACAACGAGGGCGAGTTCCACCGCACCCACGGGCGCATCGTGGGCGAGGTCATGCGCGACATGGCCATTCAGCTGGGACACGAGCAGGAGGCGGACCTCTGGCAGGTCGTGGGCACCCTCCACGACCTCGACTTCGAGCGCTGGCCCGAGGAGCACTGTACCCGCGAGGAGCAGATCATGCGCGAGGCGGGCATTGACGAGGTCGTCGTGCGCGCGTGCGCAAGCCACGGCTGGGGCCTCACGGACACGCCGTACGAGCCCACGAGCGAGATGGAGAAGGTCCTGTTCGCGGTAGACGAGCTCACGGGCCTCATTGGAGCGGCCGCCCTTATGCGCCCCTCCAAGAGCGTCGACGACCTCGAGGTCAAGTCGCTCAAGAAGAAGTTCAAGGACAAGCGCTTCGCCGCGGGCTGCTCGCGCGAGGTCATCGTCCAGGGCGCCGAGGCGCTGGGCTGGGAGCTCCCCGAGCTCATGGAGCGCACCATCCTCGCCATGCGCAACGCGCCTTCCGCCCCGCACGGCGAGGCTGCCGAGCAGAACTAGAAGCACCTGGGACGCATTTGCCCGTAGCATTCTGTCCCACCCTACCTGCGGTTTGGGACGATATAGCTTCGGGCTCAACTGTCCCAGCCAGATAAAGCAACCGAGACGGGAAGCCATGAGCCTCATCTACCTCGACAACGCGGCCACCACCAGGCCAAGCACGGCGGCGCTCGACGCCATGCGCCTCATAGGCACGGGCGACGCCTTCGCCAACCCCGCGAGCCAGCACGCCGCCGGAGACTGCGCGCGCCAGGCCCTCGAGGGGGCGCGGCGCGCCATCGCCGAGTGCCTCCACGCCCGTCCCAGCGAGGTCGAGCTCACCTCGGGAGGCTCCGAGGCCAACAACCAGGCCCTGCTCACGGGCGCCGCCCATGGCGCACGCGAGGGCAGGCGGCACATCGTGGCCTCGGCCATCGAGCACCCCAGCGTCCTGCGCTGCCTCGACTGGCTCGCAAGTGAGGACGGCCCCTATGGCGGAGGCTTCGAGATAACGCTCGTAAAGCCGCAGCCAGACGGCGTGGTGGCGGTCGAGGACGTCAAGGCGGCCCTGCGCGAGGACACGGCCCTGGTCTCGCTCATGTACGCGAACAACGAGGTGGGGGCCGTGCAGCCCGTACGCGAGGTCTGCCGCATGTGCCGCAAGCGCGGCATCTTGTTTCACACCGACGCCGTGCAGGCCGCGGGGCACCTCCCCCTCGACTTTACGCGCGACGGCTTTGACCTGCTCACCCTCTCGGCCCATAAGTTCCACGGGCCGCGCGGCACCGGGGCGCTTCTGTGCTCCCACCGCATCGTGCCTGCCTCGCTCGTCCACGGCGGCGCACAGGAGCGCGGCCACCGCGCTGGCACCGTCGACGTCGCCAGCGCCTGCGGCATGGCGGCCGCCCTCGCCGAGGCAACCAATGACCTCGAGGCAGACCGCGCGAGGCTCGAGGCCCTGCGCGAGCGGCTCGTAGCCCAGCTCGAGCGCATCGACGGCGCGCGCGTCCTGGGGCCCTCCCTGCCCGAGCGGCGCGTGGGCGGCATCGTGGCCGTCACGCTCGCGGGCGTCGACCACGAGAGCGCGCTCGTTCTGCTCGACGGACGCGGCGTCTGCGTGAGCGCGGGGTCTGCCTGCGCGGCGGGGGCCGTCGAGAAGAGTCACGTGCTCGCCGCCATGGGCGTGGGTGACGAGGAGGCGCGCACCTACCTGCGCATCTCGCTCGATGCGGCCGAGAACGACGAGGCAGACGTCGACACGGCGGCCGCGGCCATCGCAGACGTCGCAGCCACCCTGCGGACCCGCGCCAGGGAGGTGGGCCGTGGGTAGGGGGCGCGTGCTCGTTGCCATGAGCGGCGGCGTCGACTCGAGCGTCGTGGCAAACCTGCTGGTGGAGCAGGGCTATGACTGCCTGGGCGCCACGATGCGCCTCGCAAGCAACGAGGACGACCGTCCCGGCGAGCGCACCTGCTGCAGCACCGACGACGTGGCGGACGCCCGCCAGGCCTGCTGGGACGCGGGCATCCGCCACTACACCTTCGACTACACAAACCAGTTCTCCCGCGAGGTCATCGACCCATTCGTGGCGGGCTACGAGGCGGGCCTCACCCCCAACCCCTGCGTGGCCTGCAACCGCCACCTCAAGTTTGGCGCCCTGCTCGACCGCGCGCTCGAGCTGGGGTGCGACCACCTCGCGACCGGCCACTACGCCCGCGTGACGCACGACGCGCGCGGCTACCACCTGCTCAAGGGCGTCGACGCGGCCAAGGACCAGAGCTACTTCCTCTTTGGCCTCACGCAGCAGCGCCTCGCCCACGTGATGTTTCCGCTGGGCGGCCTCCACAAGGTGCCCGAGGTGCGCGACATCGCCCACCGCCTGGGCCTCTCGAGTGCCCACAAGAAGGACTCCGAGGGCATCTGCTTCGTGCCCGGTGGCGACCACCTGCACTTTATTGAGGAGCGTACGGGCCGCGCCGCCACGCCCGGCGACGTCCTCGACACGCAGGGCAACGTCATCGGCACCCATGCGGGGGCGCTTCGCTACACCCTCGGCCAGCGCAAGGGCCTGGGCGTGGCCTGCACCCACCCGGTCTACGTGGTTGACATCGACACGACGGCCAACACCGTGACCCTGGGCGAGCAGGAGCAGCTCCTCTCGAGCGAGCTTGTCGCCGGCGACTGGAACTGGGTCGCGGGTCAGGTGCCCGCCGCTCCCCTGCGGGCAGCCGCCAAGGTGCGCTACCACCAGCCCGACCAACCCTGCCTCGTCACGCCGCTGGCAGACGGGCGCGTGAGGGTCGAGTTCGAGACGCCCCAGCGCGCGATCACGCCTGGCCAGGCCGTCGTCGTCTACGAGGGCGATGAGTGCCTGGGCGGCGGCACCATCATGGCCCAGGACGTATCCGCATAAAGCGACGCGCCCGGCCCCACGGGGAGCCAGGCGCGCCACGTTCGCGGTATCGACCGGATTAGTGGTCGGACAGCGAGAAACCGTTCCGCATCTTCATGCTCGACGTGTAGAGGACCTTCCCCAGGAGCTTGTCGGTCTCCTCGCGGAGCCTCTCGGCCACGCGTTCGTTGGCAGCCTCGAGCAGCTCGGCGACGCCGGCGCCCTCGGCAAGACCCGTCACCGCCGCGTCGCACTCGCGCAGCACCTGGTGGCCGTAGGCCATCGTGACCTCGCGGTAGTTGTCGATGGCGTTGATGTTGTCGCCAAAGTGGGGGTCGGCGATCGCAGCGATGAGACGGTTTGCCCAGTAGAAGTTCTCGCTTGTCACGGTGTCGGTGGTGTCGCGCAGGTAGGCCGGCGTGTCGCTCACGAGGCCATAGAAGGGCACGAGCGTGTTGAAAGCGTTGGAGCCGTAGGCCATCCACTGCACGCAGCGGCAGGCAGCGGGCGCGTACGGGCGAATCTGCAGGACGGCGAGCTGCGAGTTGCGGTTGATGCCGATGGGGCGGTAGCGGTGCGCCTGCTCGGGCGTGCCAAGGTTGCCGTAGGGGTCATACGGCGTGCCCTCGTAGTGGCTCGACAGCACGTCCTTGACGTCCTCGATCGTGAGCCTGCGCTCGGGCACGCGGCACCAGGGGATGTCGTCGGAGTCGGGCGTGAAGTCGGCGTCGGGGCCGTCCCAGATGTCGGAGGGATTGAGCGCGCGCTGCATGACCCAGGCGCGGCAGGTGTTGTAGACGTGGTCGCGCTCGGTGTGCGAGCCAAAGGCCTCGCGCGGGTTGAAGAGGACGTGCACGCCGTCTGTGCCAGCGGCGTCCTCGTCATCGGAGCCCGCGAGGCCGAGGTCGGCGTCGGAGAACGTGAGGTCGAGGTAGTTCGCGGCCATCCACTCGCGCAGGTCGGCCGAGCACAGGCAGTCCCTCTGCTCGCCAAAGGCGTCATCGAGGTCGAACTCGTCGATGCCCAGCTGGTTGGGCATCGTGACGTAGGCCTCGTCGGGCACGCGGCGGGCGATCCAGTGGTGGCCACCCACGGTCTCCATCCACCAGATCTCGTCGGCGTCGGAGAAGGCGGTGCCGTTCATCTCGTAGGTGCCGTAGGTCTCGAGCAGCTCGCCCAGGCGCATTACGCCCTCGCGGGCGCTGTGGATGTAGGGAAGCACGATGGTGAGGAAGTCCTCCTCGCCAATGCCACCGGCGACCTCGGGCTCATAGCCCGGCTCGCCCGGCTTTCCCTTGGCTGGTCTGAGGGCCACGAGCGGGTCTGCACCCAGCACGCGCTCGTTGGTGGTGAGCGTCTCGGTAGCGCTCATGGCCACCTGGCTCTCGTTAAAGCCAGCCTCACCCCAGATGCCCTGGGAGAGGTTGGCGTTGGGAACGGCGGTATAGCGCTGCGGGTCATCGGGCAGGTCGATCTGGACGTGCGAGATGACCGAGGTGTAGTGGCGCGGCTGCGAATCCGGGTCGACTACGACGAAGCGCTTCGACTCGAACGTGCCGTTGCCGGAGTCCTCGTTGCGGGCAACGATCGTCGAGCCGTCGTAGCTCGCCTTCTTGCCAATGAGAATGGTGGTGCAGGGCATGGTTCCTCCCTTGGGTTGTCCTCGCGTGCGCGAGTTTGTGTCCGCACCCGAGGGTAGCACTTGGCGCAGCCCTCCGCTGCCCAAACAAGACGCGTGCCCAACGCGACAAAGATTGAAGCTACGGAGCTCGATTTAGTCACGTTGAGCACGCGAGGGGGCATCTTGTCGCATCAGGCACGCGAACCGGCCACAAACGGTGAGCGAGGGGGGGGTGCACGGGCGCTCCCTCATTTTCAGAAAGGGTGACAAAGGGCTCTGACCCCTTTGTCGCCCTTGTTTCGCTCGCTAGGCGAACTGGCTCAGATAGAGGCTCGCGTAGGCGCCGTTTGCCTCCATGAGCTGCTCGTGGGTGCCCTGCTCGATGATCGTGCCGTGGTCCATCACGAGGATGAGGTCGGCATCGACGATCGTCGAGAGGCGGTGGGCGATCACGAAGCTCGTGCGCCCGGCCATGAGCGTCTCCATCGCATGGACGATGGCCTGCTCGGTGCGCGTGTCAACCGAGCTCGTGGCCTCGTCGAGGATGAGAATCGCGGGGTCGGCGAGCATTGCGCGGGCGATGGTGAGGAGCTGCCGCTGGCCCGCGCTCACGCTCTCGGCGTCGTTGGCGAGCACGGTGTCGTAGCCCTTGGGCAGCGTGCGGATGTAGAAGTCGACGTGGGCCGCCTTGGCCGCGGCCACGACCTCCTCGCGCGTGGCGTCGGGCCGGCCGTAGGCGATGTTGTCGGCCACCGTGCCCTCGAACAGCCACGCGTCCTGCAGCACCATGCCAAACTCGGCGCGCAGATCGGCCGCGCGCATCGTGCGCGTGTCGACGCCGTCGAGCGTGATGCGGCCGCCGTCGACCTCGTAGAAGCGCATGAGCAGGTTGATGAGCGTGGTCTTGCCGGCGCCCGTGGCGCCCACGATGGCGACCTTCTGTCCGGGCTCGGCCAGAAGAGAGACGTCGCGCATGAGGGGCTTGGTCGGGCTGTAGCCAAAGCGCACGTGCTCAAAGGCCACACGTCCCCGCACCGGGTGCGCGAGCGTCGCGGGGTTCGCGGGGTCTGCCTCGACCTCGTCTGCGTCGAGCAGGGCAAACACGCGCTCGGCGGCGGCAAGCGCACCCTGCAGCATGTTGACCGTGAGGCCCAGCTGCGTGAGGGGCTCGGAGCCCTGCGTCACGAACTGGAAGAACGCCTGGAAGGCGCCAACCGTGAGCTGACCCGCCACGAGCATGGTGCCCGCGAGCACCGCAATCGTCACCTGGCACAGGCGCATGAGGAAGCGGATGGCAGGTCCGACGGCGTTCGTGAGGAAGTCCGCGCGGGCACTGGCGTTGGCAAGGCGCGTGGCGTCGGCCGCGACCTTCTCAGCGCTGCTGAGCTCGCTGCCAAAGGCAAGGATCACCGAGCGGCCCGAGTAGGCCTGCTCGACCTGGCTCGTGAGCGCGCCCAGGGCGTCCTGGCGGGCGCTTCCGGCGGCCAGGGTGCAAGAGGCGAAGAACTTCGTGACGAGCAGGGCCACCGCCGTGAAGGCGGCGAACACGAGCGTGAGCCGCACGTTGTAGGTGAGCATCACGGCAATGGCACCAATCACGAACACCACCGAGGTCACGAGCTGCAGCAGGCCTCGCTGCATCGACTCAGAGATCTTGTCGAGGTCGTTGGTGGCGCGGCTGATGGTGTCGCCGGGCTGGTGGGCGTCGAAGTAGGCAAGCGGCAGACGCTCGATCTTGGACGAGATGCGGCGGCGCAGCGACAGGTTCAGGCGCTCGGCGAAGCTCGCCATGACGAGGGCCTGCAGGGCGTAGAAGGCCCAGGCCACCGTCCAGATGCCAAAGAACGTGAAGATGCGCGCCCCACCGTTGTTGAGCGCCACGGAGAACGCCTCGCCCGCGCCCCGGCACGCCTGGATGTTGGCCCACAGCGTGTCGATGAGGTCGGCCGAGTAGGCAACGGCCCCCAGGCTCGCGGCGACGTAGAGGACGCTCGAGACGACGGCCACGACGACGCGCCAGCGCTGCCCGGCGGCCGCCTCCCACAGACGCCTTGCGGTACGTCCGGCGTGCTCGGGAACCTCAAGCTCCTCGGCCGCCTCGGGCGCCTGGTACTCGAGCTCGTCGTTAGCGCTGGTCATGGTGGCCTCCCCTCTCCTGGGACTCGGCAATCTCGCGGTAGGTGTCGCAGGTCTTCATGAGCTCGTCGTGACGACCCAGCCCCACGACACGCCCGTCCCTGAGCACGACGATCTGGTCGGCGTCGCGGATGGTGCTCACGCGCTGGGCGATGATGAGCGTGGCGGCGCAGGCGAGCTCGGGCGCAAGGGCGTGGCGCAGCGCCGCGTCGGTCTTGTAGTCGAGGGCCGAGAACGAGTCGTCGAAGACGTAGAGGTCGGCCTCGCGCACGAGGGCGCGGGCGATGGCCAGACGCTGGCGCTGGCCGCCCGAGTAGTTCGTGCCGCCCTGCGACACGCGGGCGTCGAGGCCGCCCGGAAGCTCGCGCACGAAGTCTGCCTGGGCCACGTCGAGGGCGTGCCACAGGCGCGCGTCGTCTGCCTCGGGCGCCCCCTGGCGCAGGTTCTCGGCAATGGTGCCCGAGAAGAGCCAGGCCTTCTGCGGCACGTAGGAGATGCGCTCGCGCAGGCTCGCCTGGGTGAGCTCGCGCACGTCGGTGCCAAGGAACTCGAGCGAGCCATCCGTGACGTCGGCGAAGCGCAGCAGCATCTTGGCGATGGTCGACTTGCCCGAGCCCGTGTTGCCAATGATCGCGGTGACCTGGCCGCGCGCAAGGGCAAAGTCGAGCCCGTGCAGGGTCTCCTCGTCGGCGTCTGAGTAGCGCAGGCTCGCGTGGACAAAGCGCGCCACGGGCACGTCTGCCCGCATCTCGCTGCCCGCACCCAGCTCGCGCGGGCCGTCGACGATCGCCGGCTCCACCGTCAGCACCTCGACGGCGCGGTCCAGGCACGCAAGGGCGCGTGGCACCGAGACGATGGCGAACTGGGCCATCATCATGAAGAACAGGATGAGCATCGCGTACTCGATGAGGGCCGAGATGGAGCCAATCTGCATGGCGCCCGCGCCCACGCGGTTCGCGCCGTTCCACATGATGAGCGACTCGACGACGTTCATGAGGAAGAACGTCAGGGCGTCGGTCGTGGCGAAGACCAGGTTCACGCGGATGGCGTTGGTGGCGTAACGCTCGAAGGTCTCGTTGAGCGTGGCCGTCGTCTGCTCCTCGCGGCCAAACGCGCGCACGACGCGCACGCCGCCAATGGCCTCGCGCAGGCGGGCGTTCATCGCGTCGATGAAGCTCTGGAGCTTCTCGAAGACGGGCGCGGTGCCGAGTACGGCGGCAAGTGAGAGAGCAAGCGTCACGAGCGTCACAGCAAGCAAGATCCAGCCCATGACCGCATCGGTCGAGAAGGCCAGGCCCCAGGCGATGACGCACATGACGGGCACGGGGAAGATCATGAGGATCGTCATGAGCAGCGTCTGCTGCACCACGTTGGCGTCTGAGAGCGTGCGCGTGATCATCGAGCCCGTGCCGATACGGTTGAAGTCCTCGGCCGGGAACTTGAGCGACGCCTCGTAGACGCGGCAGCGCAGGTCGCGGCCCACGTTGGCGCACAGGCGCGAGGCAAGCCACGTCGAGGCGATGTAGCCGGCAGATCCTGCGAGCGCAGCCGCCAGCATGAGGCCGCCATGGACGAGGAACTCGCTCGTGTCGTGCGTCGTCACGGCCGTGTTGATCATGGCCGAGAGCTGCGTGGGGATGAGCAGCATGCCCGAGAGGTCGAACAGCATCGCCACGAAGGTCGCGAGGACGAGCCCCTTGTAGGGGGCCACGAGGCGCGCGAGCAGACGCAGGCCCGCGCCGTGCCCCTTAAGGCCCTCCTCGCGCGCGATGCGCCTGAGCTCGGCCTCGATGGTCGTATCGTTGTTGCTCACTTGTCCCTTCCCTTCATGTTCGCAAGCTCCTGCTCGATGGCCGCGGCGTACTTCTCGACCAGGCGCAGCATCTCGGCGCGCTCGGCGGGCTCGAGGGTCTGGAAGGCCCGGCGTTCGGCGATGTTCGCCGGCACAATCTGCGTGCGCGCGAACTCCCGGCCCGTCTCGGTGAACGACACTTGCTTGTTCTTGCGGCTGCCCTCGCAGAAGGAGATCTCGACGTAGCCCTTGCCCTCGAGCGCGCGCAGCGACGAGGCAACCGTCTGCTTGGGGCTGCAGCAGCGCTCGACGAGCTCGCGCATCGGGGCGGTGCCACCGCAGGTGTAGATGACGTACATGAGCCAATAGGCGTTCTCGGAGATGCCGCAGTTGACGGCTATCTCGTGGTAGAGCTGGTCGCTCTTGCGGTAGAGCAAGTCAAAGCTACGACTCCACACGTCCATGCAGACCAGGCCGTTGGCATCGAGCGCCCGCGATTCGTCTACATACTCCACAATGCTCCAAATCATCCGAAATCAGACTAACGGCTTGCTATGATAGTCTGCTTTCGGACGTTTAGCAACCACGATTCTCATAGGGCCGCAAGGTCACGGGGGCAACGCGCCGTCTCCTCACAAAGAAGGGAGCCGTGACCCGCAGGCTCCGACTCCCCCACACAAACACGTTCGATAAAAGCGCGGCTTATGCCTTGTGCGAGAAGTGCTCGCCCAGCTTCTCGACCACGCAGGGCGGCACGAGCATCGAGATGTCGGCGCCCAGCCCCGCCAGCTCGCGCACGATCGAGCTCGAGACGTAGCCATAGGCGGGGTTGCTCATCACGAAGATGCTCTCGACGTCGGGTGCCAGGCGAAAGTTGAGGTCTGCCTGCTGAAGCTCGTACTCGAAGTCGGTCATGGCGCGCAGGCCCTTGACCACGGCACCCGCCCCCACCTCGTGGCAGAAGTCGACGAGCAGGCCCGTGAGCGGGCGCACGTCGACGCCCTCGCTCACGCCCTCGTCGGCAAGCGCGCGGCGGGCGAGCTCGACGCGCTCGTCAAGCGACAGCACGGGACCCGTGCCGTTCTTGCCCAGGCTCGCGGCAACGGCCACCGTGACGCGGCCGGCGATGCGGCGGGCGCGGCGCACGACGTCGATGTGGCCATAGGTGATGGGGTCGAACGTACCGGGCACGACCACGTGCTCGATGCGGTCGATGTGCTGGGTCGGCATGCTCATGCTCTAGGATTCCCTTCCAAGGAGGTCGACGGCCGTCTGACCATAGCGCTTCTGCTTGAGCGGCACAAACCCGGCCGGCTCGATCGTGGGGCGGCTCGCGGAGCGCTCGTAGAGAACGATGGCGTCGGACGCGAGCAGCCCGCTGCAGTCGAGCGCCCCGACGAGGCCGGCGACGACGTCCACCTCGGTGGCATAGGGCGGGTCGAGCAAAACGATGTCGAACGGCGCGCCCGCGAGGCTGCCCGCGGCCGCGAGGCGGCACGAGTCGCCGCGTACCACCGCGAAGGTGGCGGAGGCGGCGCCAAGGGTGCCGGCGTTTCTGCGCACGCGCGCGCAGGCCCCGCGGTCGAGGTCGACGAAGGTGACGTGGGCGGCGCCGCGGCTCAAGAGCTCGAGGCCAAGCGCCCCCGAGCCGGCGAAGGCGTCGAGCGCTCGCACGTCGTCGAGCGAAAGGCCACGGGCGCTGAGCAGCATCGACGAGACGGCCTCGCGCACGCGGTCGGTCGTGGGACGCGTGACGTCGCGCCCGTCGGGGGCCTCGATGGGGTGACCCTTCCACTTGCCTCCAACGATTCTCATCTGTCTGCCCTCTCTCCCCTGAAGTAGGCGCCAAACCGACGGCGCACCTCGCGCGAAAGGGGCGCGTGGCGCGCGTCGGTGAGCGCCGGGTCACTCTCTACGATTGCCTCGGCGTCCGCATGGGCCGCCGCCACGAGGTCCGCGTCGGCCACGAGGTCGACGAGGCGAAGCGTCACGCCGCCGCTCTGGCGGTATCCCAGGACCTCGCCCTCGTGGCGCAGGCGCAGGTCCGTCTCAGCAAGCTCGAAGCCGTCGCTCGTACGCTCGAGCGAGCGCAGGCGCTTGGCCGCCGGGCTCGTTCCGCGCGCCGCGCTCACCAGGTAGACGCTGCCCGCGCACCTGCCGCGGCCCACGCGTCCGCGCAGCTGGTGCAGGGTCGCCAGGCCAAAGCGGTCGGCGTCCCAGATCATCATGACCGTGGCGTTGGGCACGTCGACGCCCACCTCGACCACCGTGGTCGAGACGAGCACGTCGATGGTGCCTGCGCGGAAGGCTGCCATGACCTCGTCCTTCTCGGCCGTGGGCATGCGTCCGTGGAGCAGCCCCACCTCAGAGCCCCTGAACACGCGCTGTAGCCGCTCGTGGGTAGCAAGTGCCGAGTGCGGCTTGGCCGAGGTCTGGGCCAGCTCGGCCTGCGGCACGTCGTCGAGCTCGTCGCCCTCGTCGGCGTCGTCCACGAGCGGGCAGATCACGTAGGCCTGGTGCCCCGCCGCGATGGCGTCGGCGATCGCGGTGTGGGCGATGTCGGCGTTCTCGGGTGTGATGAGCTTGGTGGTGACGCCCGCGCCCGGGTGCGGGCGGTGCGCGATGCGCGAGCAGTCGAGGTCGCCGTAGACCGAGAGCGCAAGCGTGCGCGGGATGGGCGTCGCCGTCATCGTGAGCTGGTCGGCCGCCTCGCCCTTGGCGCGCAGGCGGGCGCGCTGGCCCACGCCAAAGCGGTGCTGCTCGTCGACCACGACGAGCGACAGGTCATGAAACTGCAGGTCGTCGCCGAGCACGGCCGTGGTGCCAAAGAGGACCGTGAGTTCGCCTGCGGTCAGGCGCCCCGCGACGCTGGCGCGCTCGGGGGCGGGGGTGGCGCCCGTCACGAGTGCCCAGCTCACCTGCGCCGCGTCGAGCACGGGGCCGAGCTTCTCGGCATACTGGCGCGCGAGCACCGAGGTGGGCGCCATGACGGCGGCCTGGGTCCCCGAGTCTGCGCAGGCGGCGAGCGCCACGGCGGCGACGGCCGTCTTGCCCGTTCCCACGTCGCCCAGAAGCAGGCGGTTCATGGGGCGGGGCGCGGCCATGTCGGCCAGGATGTCGCGAGCGGCCGCGTCCTGCTCGTCCGTGAGCGAGAAGGGCAGGGCCGCGAGCAGTGCGTCCCTGTGCGGACCGTCGATGACGTGCTGGTGGGGGCGCACGTCTGCCACCTCGATGGCACGGCGCGCGAGCAGGGCCACCTGCAGACAGAGCAGCTCATCGAAGGCGAGGCGGCGGCGGGCATGCTCGGCGCCAACGCGCGAGGTGGGAAAGTGCGCCTCGCGAAGCGCCCGGGCGAGCGTCATGAGCCGGTGGCTGGCCACGAGGCTCGCGGGCAGGTAGTCGCAGGCGTCGGCGTAGTCGGCCACAGCGGCAGACGCGATGCGGCGCATCCAGGCCGCCGAGAGCCCCTCGGTCACGCCGTGGACCGGCAGCATGCGAGCAAACGTGGCAGAGCCCACGCTCGCCTCGCCCGCCTTGGCCACGACCTCGTGGAACTGCGGGGTCATCTGCTTGAAGCCATAGGCAAACGTGACCTTGCCGGAGACCGCCAGGGTGTCGCCGCGATGAATCTGCTCGGCCAGCCACGGCTGCTTGAAGAAGGCGCACATGAGCACGCCGGAGGCGTCGACGAGCGCCACCTCGACAATCTGCAGGCGCGGGCGCGGGCGCTTGAGCGTCACCTTGTCGACGGCGCCCACCACCGTGGCCTCGGTGCCGATATCGGCAGCGGCCACGGGCGTCACGCGCGTGAAGTCGAGGTAGCGGTGCGGCACGTGGAGCAGGGCGTCGCGCACGGTGCGCACGCCAATGCGCTCGAGGGCCTCGGCGCGTGCCCCGCGAGCAAAGCGCAGGCGTGAGACATCAGCGTCCCACGCCCGCGTGCGCGCGAGGCGCATCGACGCCTCGCCTATGGTAGGAAGGGTCCCGGCAACGCCGGGCTCTCCGGCCGCCCCCACGTTCCTTGCGACCTACTCGATCGAGAAGATGACGGGGTAGAGCGGCTGGCCGCCACGGTGGGCGTCGACCTCGAGGTCGGGCTGGGCGTCCTCGATGCGGTCGCACAGGGCCTCGAAGCGCTCGTCGTCCATGTCCTGGCCGGCAAGGATCGTGAGGGTGTCGCCCTCCTCCTCTTCCTGCATCTTGTTGATGAGGTCGAGGGTCACCTGCTCGACGTCGGAACCCACGATGGCGATGTCGCCGCCGGCGATGCCCATGATGTCGCCGTCGTGGATGGGTGTGCCGTCGGCCGCCTGGGAGTCGCGCACGGCGTGCGTGACCTCGCCGTCGCGGACCTCGGCGATGGCCTCGACCATGGCCTCGGCGTTCTCGGCGGCGGTGGCGTCGGTGTCGACCGCGAACATCGCGGCGAAGGCCTGGGGCACCGTCTTGGTGGGAACGACGACGATCTCGAAGTCCTCGCTCGCACTCGCGGCGGCCTCGGCGGCCATGCGGATGTTGCCGTTGTTGGGCAGCACGATGACGCTGTCGGCGTTGGTCGCGGCGGCGGCGTCGAGGATGTCGGCCGTGGAGGGGTTCATCGTCTGGCCACCGGAGACCACGACGTCGACGCCCAGGGACTTGAGAATCTCGGCCTCGCCGTCACCGGCGGCGACGGCCACGAAACCCAGCGGCTTGCGCGGCTCGCGGGCGGTCGCCTGGTCGTCGGCGATCTTGGCGGTGCGGTCGTGGGCCTCCATGTCCATGTTGTGGATGAAGACCTCGTAGACCTGGCCGTACTGAAGCATGTACTCGAGCACACGGTTGGGCTCGTTGGAGTGCACGTGCACCTTGAAGTCGGGGAAGGAGCCCACAACGAGCTCGCAGTCGCCCAGCGTGGCGAGGTGCGTGAGGGCGGCGTCCGGGTCAAAGCCCTCCTCGGCCTTGAAGAGGAACTCGTTGCAGTAGCGGTACTCCGAGCCCTCCCAGTCGTCATTGAGCTCGATGGCGACGCGCGCGTCGGCGGCGTTGTGGGCGCCGTCGGCCGTGGCGACGGTGGTGTCGAAGTCGATGGAGACGCCGCTCTTGCCCAGGGCCGCGTTCACGAAGGCCTCGACGAAGGTGGCGAAGCCGTAGGCGCCCGAGTCGACGACGCCATTCTCCTTGAGGACGGGCAGCAGGTCGGGCGTGCGCGCAACGCTCTCGTAGGCCTCGACGACGAGGGCCTCGAGCATCTCGGGAACGGGCATCTTCTCCTTGTCGCAGCGGTCCGCGCGGGCGCTCATGTCGCGGATGACGGTGAGGATCGTACCCTCGACCGGCTTGCGCACGGCCTTGAAGGCAACCTTGACGGCGTTGCGGAAGGCGCTCGCGATGTCGCCCGTGGTCACGGGGTCGTGCGCGCCCACGAGGCCCTCGGCCATGCCACGCAGAATCTGGCTCGTGATGACGCCGGAGTTGCCGCGCGCGCCCATGAGCGAGCCGTGGGTGATCGCCTTGGCGACGGCCTCCATGTCGGCGCCGGCGGGCAGCGCGGCGATCTCGCGCACGACGGTGCCCAGCGTAAGCGACATGTTGGTGCCGGTGTCGCCGTCAGGCACGGGGAAGACGTTGAGCTTGTTGATGTCCTCGGACTTGTCGGCGACGGCCTGGGCGGCCACGGGGAAGCACGAGCGAATCGTGTTGGCAATCATAGGTGAGATTCTCTCCAAATCGTAGGCTGGCCGGGCGCGGTGCGGGCCAGTAACGTGCGGCGGCCCGACGCGAGGCCGGGCCTTCTGTGTTGCTACTTGTTGGCGCGCAGGTCCTCGACGTGGACCGTGACGTCCGCGTCCTCGATCTGGGCGATCTCCTTGAGCGTGAAGCGCACGGCGCTCTGGAGGTTGCGCGAGACGCTCGCCATGTTGACGCCCTGCTCGAGCACGGTGTGCAGGTCGACCTTGACGGTGCCCTCGCAGGTGCTCACGTCGATGCCCTTGCGCAGGCTGCCGAACGAGAGCAGGCGCACGATGTTGTCCTGGGCGTCCGTGTAGGCCATGCCCACCACGCCATAGCACTCGAGCGCGGCGTAGCCGGCAAGGTCGGCGATGACGTCGTTGGAGACCCGGAGGCTGCCGGGGATGGTAGTTGCCATGCGTCTCTCCTCTCAGAAGGCGGACGCAGGCGCGCCCGCCGCCAGCGGCGCCGAGACTGGGGCGCCGCACTTGAGAACTTCATATGTGTACAGAAGTATAGCGCCACGCACGGGCGCGGCACCCGCATCGTGTTTCCATCTCAACAACATCCCTGTATATGCGACGTTATGTAAAGGAGAGACACCGCGGGCGGCCTCCTTCCCGGTTGTCACGATGCCAGGCGAGCAGCCCCGCTCTCCCAACCATAAATACCAGGCGAGCAGTCCCCCGCTCTCCCAACCACAAATTCCTAGGAAAATGGCGAAAACAACATTTAGCGGATACTCATATCGACATATTCCTAGGAATTTGAGAGGGGGTCCTTGGCGAGAGGGGTCCTTGGCGAGAGGGGTCTTTGGCGAGAGGGGCTCATGGCTAGTGATCGGCACCCCGTTGGCGGCGGCGTTGCTCGGTCATGTCCTTGTCGCCCATGGTCTTCCCAGCTGGCGCAGGCACCGTTGGCCGAGAAGCGCGGTCGCGGGCGCGTTCACGTACTAGCATGTTCACCGTTTACGGAACGCTTGCATTCGCGAACGAGCAATCAACCACCGCGTCAAACGCAGACGCGTCACGCCAAACGTCAGGAGACGCATGAAGGTCTACGAGGGTCACATCCTTACCGTCAACGAGCACGACGACGTCTGCCGCTACCTCGTCGAGGAGGGCGGCCGCATCGCCTACGTGGGCAACGACCTGCCCGCCCGCTACGGGGGAGCCCCCGTCGAGCACCTGGGACCACGCGCCCTCGTCCCCTGCTTCGTCGACACCCACGAGCACCTCGCGAGCTTCGCCACCTTCAACGCGGGCCTCAACGTCATGGACGCACGCTCCAACGAGCAAATCTGCGAGATGGTCGCCGACTTTGCCCACAACAGCGCCGCCAAGACCCTTATCGCCTTTGGCGCCTCGCCCTACTCCGTGGAGGAGGGCCGCCTCGTAAGCCGCGCCGAGCTCGACGCCGTCTGCCCCGACCGGCCCCTCATGCTCGTGAAGTACGACGGCCACGCCTGCGTCGTCAACTCGCGCCTGCTCGAGAGGGTCGAGAAGCGCGTGAGCGGCCTGCGCGGCTACCACCCCGAGACGGGCGAGATGAACCAGGAGGCGTTCTTTGCCGTCTCGGACTTCATCACGGGGTCGCTCTCAATCCCCGAGCTCGTGGGCAACATCCAACGCGCCATGGACTACCTCGCGGGCAAGGGCATCGGCATGGTCCACGATGTGAGCGGCGTAGGCTTTGCCGGAAACCTCGACATCTCGCTCGAGCGCTGGCTCGCCAAGAGCGCCCAGGGCGGCTTTGCCGTGCGCGTGTTCCCCCAGTCGATGGACGTGCGTGTGGCCACGAGCCGTCACCTGCCGCGCATCGGCGGCTGCTTCGCCTGCGCACTCGACGGCTGCTTTGGCTCCACCGACGCGGCGCTGGACGAGCCCTACGAGGGCACGGGCGACACCGGCGTGCTCTACTACACCGACGAGGAGGTCACGCGCTTCTGCGTCGAGGCGAACCGCGCGGGCCTGCAGATCGAGATGCACGCCATCGGGGACGCCGCCTTCGACCAGGCCGCCCGCGCCCTGGCCACCGCGCTCGAGGACCACCCGAGGCCAGACCACCGCCATGGCATCATCCACGCCTGCCTGCCCACGGAGGAGAGCCTCGAGCTCTGCGCGCGCCACCACATCCAGCTGCCGATGCAGACCTCGTTCATCGACTGGCCGCAGGAGCCCGACGCCTACCTCGAGAAGATCCTGGGCGCCGAGCGCGCGGCGCGCCTCAACCCCCTGCGCGACCTCTGGGACCGCGGCATCACCATCTCGGCGGGCTCCGACGCCCCCTGCACCGACCCCGACCCCATCCTGTGGATGAGCCGCGCGTGCAACCACAGCAACCCCGCCCAGTCGCTCACCGTGCGCGAGGCCCTGCGCATGTGCACCTACAACGGCGCCTGGACCACGTTCGACGAACGCGACTGGGGCTCGCTCGAGCCCGGCAAGCTCGCCAACATGACGGTCCTCTCGGCAGACCCCTACGAGACCGAACCGCGCGAGCTCGACCGGATCCGCGTGGAGCAGCTGCTGCTCGAGGGCAGGCCGTACGCGGCCCAGCGCCAGGGCGTCGCCGCTGCCATCGCCCGCGGCATCGCCGGCCGCGGGGCCTGCTAGCAGACATCGGCGCCAGCCCGAGCACGGCCGATGCCGTCACGTCACGCACCCTCCCCAACCACCCCAAGCAAGGAACAGCCCATGATCTCTCGCATCCAGTTCGACGTCCTCGCCTCGCTCGCGACCAAGCCCGCCACGACCCAGCGCGAGCTCGCCGCGAACGCCGGCCTGTCGCTCGGCTCCGCCAACCGCGCCGTGCGCGAACTGCGGGGCCGCGGCCTTCTCGCAGAAGACCTCGCCCTCACGGACGCGGGCGCGGAGCTGCTCGAGCGCCACCGCGTGCGCGGGGCCATCATCCTGGCGGCCGGCATGGGCAGGCGCTTCGCGCCCCTCTCGTTCGAGCGCCCCAAGGCCCTCTTCCGCGTACGCGGCGAGGTCCTCATCGAGCGCCTCATCCGCCAGCTGAGGGAGGCCGGCGTCGAGGACATCCACGTCGTCGTGGGCCCCATGAAGGAGAGCTTCTACTACCTCGAGGACAAGCTGGGCGTCACGCTCGTGCAGACCACCGAGTACGCCACGCGTAACAACCACGCGTCGCTCTTCGCCGCCCGCGAGTGGCTGGGCAACACCTACGTCTGCCCATCGGACCAGTACTACGCCGAGAACCTCTTCAGCGCCTACGAGTGGCGCTCGTGCGCCACGGCCGTCGAGAGCCAGGGCCTGGGCCACGACGCCAAGACGGCGATCGAGCTGGGCGCGGGCGAGCGCATCGTGGGCAGCCGCAAGGGGGTCGACCACACCTGGCGTATGGACGGCCCCGCCTACCTCGACGAGGCCTTTGCCCGCGACTACCTCAAGATCCTCGCCGACGAGTACTACGCGCCCGACACCCTGGGCAAGCTGTGGGAGACGGTCTTCCTCGAGCACGCCGACGAGCTGCCCATGTACGCGCGCAAGGTGGGCCCGGGCGTCATCAACGAGTTCGACTACCTGGGAGACCTGCGCTCCTTCGACGCCGACTTCTTCGAGAACGTCGACTCCACAATCCTCGACAACATCTGCGCCACGCTCGACTGCGAGCGCGGCGACATCACCGACGTGCGCCCGCTCGACGCGGGCCTCACCAACCTCTCGGTGCTCTTCTCGTGCAAGGGCCAGCGCTACGTCTACCGACACCCCGGCGCCGGCACCGACGAGATTGTGAACCGCAAGGCCGAGGCCTTCGCACTCGAGGCGGCGAGCCGCCTGGGCCTCGACACGTCGTTCGTCTACGAGGACTGGCACCAGGGCTGGAAGATCAGCCGCTTCATCTCGGGCTGCACCGAGTTCGACTATGCCAACCCCGCCCAGGTGGCCCACGCCATGCGCATCGCCCGCAAGCTCCACGAGTCGGGCGTGACGTCTCCCTGGAAGTTCGACTTCTACGACGAGGCCAAGAAGATCGTGCGCCTGCTCAAGGCGGAAGGCTGGCCGCTGCCGCCCGACTTCGAGGCGCGCAACCAGCAGATCGCCAAGCTCGTGGGGCCGCTTCGCGCGGGCGCCGGCAAGCCCGTGCTGTGCCACAACGACTTCTACGGCCCCAACCTGCTGGTGAGGGGCGACGACATCTGCCTCATCGACTGGGAGTACGCGGCCACGGGCGACTACGGCTGCGACATCGGCAACTTCATCGCGCAGGGCTCGGGCTACACGCTCGACGAGGCCCTCGCGATCCTGCCCAGCTACTTTGGCCGCGAGCCCACGGCCGAGGAACGCCTGCACTGCATCGCCGCCACGGCCGTCGTGGGCTGGTACTGGTACGTGTGGGCCCTCTTCAAGGAGTGCAAGGGCTCTCCGGTGGGCAAGTGGACGCGCATCTGGTACGACGCGGCCCGCGACTTTGGCCGCGCCGCCCAGCAGATGATCGACGAGAGCTGCAGCCGCCGCCGCGCCCTCACCCGCCCCGAGTTCGACGCGCTTGTCGCCTGCGAGGCGGGGCGCTCGGACAAGGCCGACGCGCGCGTGCTCGAGAACCTCGCCATCGAGGGCTTCGTGCGCAGGGCGTCCGGTCAGGACGAGGACGAGGCGGCCCGTCCCTACGAGATCACGACCGCCGGCTTCATGGCGCTCGAGCCCTACCGCGCCCGCCGTGCCGTGTTCTTCGCCGCGGGCTTTGGCAGCCGCATGCTGCCCATCACGGTGAACACCCCCAAGCCGCTCGTGCGCGTGCACGGCAAGCGCTTCATCGAGCGCCTGCTCGACGCCGTCATCGCCGTGGGCATCGAGGAAATCTACGTGGTGCGCGGCTACCTCGCAGACGAGTTTGACGTGCTGCTCAAGAAGTACCCTCAGGTCACCTTCATCGACAACCCGCTGTTCGACCAGACGAACAACATCTCGTCGGCAGTGGCAGCGAAGGACCACTTCGCAAACGCCTACGCCTTCGAGAGCGACCTGTATCTCACCGACCCAAGCTACATCAGCAAGTACCAGTACCGCTCGAACTACCTGGCGTTTCCGGTCGACAAGACCGAGGACTGGATGTTCAAGACAACCGAGGAGGGCCGCATCACGCGTCTTGCCAAGGGAAGCGACAGGCCCTGCTGGCAGATGGTGGGCCTCTCCTACTGGGACGGCGCGGACGGCGCGCGCCTCGCGGCAGACCTGCCCGAGGTGTTCGAGCAGGGCGAGGAGGAGCGCCAGATCTTCTGGGACGACGTGCCCCTGCGCGTGCGCGCGGACGCCTACGACGTGCACGTGCGCGAGTGCGACCCCTCCCACATCGTCGAGATCGACTCGTTTGCCGAGCTGCAGGAGGTCGACCCGAGCTACCGCACGAATTAGCGGCGCCCCATCGCGTCATCGGTTTGGCATGTCGTGCGAATCACGCCATTGGTTTAGCACGTAGTGCGGGTCGCGCCATTGGTTTGACACGTCCCCGGCCTTCCAGACGTGTAAAACCAATGAGACGTAATTCAAAACGTGCAGAACCGGTGGGGCGTCTGCGAGAAGGGCGAGAAGCGCGGGACAATCGGGGCGTCAGCAAATCGAACGACGCACCGGGCCGTTACCGAGCCACGTAAATCAGCGAGACAGGCGGCCGGGCGAGCGCTACGCCGCGGCGCCCAGGGTGAGGCGCACGAGGCCGCGCGAGACCTTCGAGGCGCGCGACCCACGGCGGCCCGCAAGCGAGGCCGCGAGGTGCCAGGCGGGAATGAGCCACAGGTAGAAGGCAGCAAGCCAGCAGGTGGCGGGGGCGGCGCACATGCTCGCCACCGCGCTGCAGGCGGCAGACCACGGGACGAGCGGCGACACGACGATGGCCGAGTCCTCGAGGTCAAGGGCGAGCTCGCGGTCGCTCTCCTCGACGCCCGCGCACAGCTCGTGGGCGAGCATCGTGCCCAGCGTCTGGTTGCAGGCCACCATCGAGGCGGGCACCACCACGGCGAGCACCGCCCCAAAGGGCGTGAGGGTGTCGGCGAGCGCATCGACATGGCCGCGTACGCCGTCGAGCAGGCCGGTTCCCTCGAAGAGGCCCGCAAAGCTCGAGCTCAGGCACACGATGGCCGTGACGTTCGCCATCGACAAGATGCCGCCGCCGCTCATGATGCGCGCCACGCCAGGATCGGCTGGCACGTAGCCAAAGACGCTCGCCTGGAGCAGCTCGGCGGGCGCCACGCCGCGGACGAGCACGCACACGATGGCCGCCAGGGCAATGCTCGTGGCCATCGACCGCTTCATGCCCACCTTGAGAAGCGGCAGCACGAGCACGGGCACCACGGGCAGCAGGGCCACGACGCCCTGGCTGAAGTAGGACGCGAGCACCCCCGACACCGCGCCCGCATCTCCCGAGGTCGCAGGCGCAAGCGCCACCCCCAGCACGCCATAGGCCGCGGCCGCGACGACGAGCGGCACAAGCGAGGAGCGCATCATCGCGCGGAAGTTGCCGCCAAGCGACGTATGGGTAATCGAGCGCACGAGCAGCGAGCTCGAGCTCATGGGCGAGACGCGGTCGCCAAAGTAGGCGCCGGCGAGCACCGCACCACCGCAGAGCAGCGCGTTTGCGCCCATAGAGTGGGCCATCGTCATGCAGACGACGCCCATCGTGGCCGCGGTGCCAAAGGCCGTGCCCATGAGAAACGACATGAGTGACGTGAGGGCAAAGGCCGCGAGCGGGGCGGCCGCGGGCGTCACGAGGGGCGACGCCATGACCACGACCTGCGAGATGGTGCCGCTCGCGCGCCACAGGGCGGTGAGGATGCCGATGAGCACGAAGCTCTCGATGACGCCGCGCGCGGTCGAGACGCCCGAGAGGGCCATGCGAACGAGCTCGGCCGGGTCGTGGCCACGCATGAGCCCATAGCCATAGAAGAGGATGAATCCCACGGAGAGCGGAACCGTCACCGCCACTCCGGCGGCGACGAAGACGATGAGCTGAAGGCAGAAGACGGCAAGGACAACCAGCTCGAGCATGAAGCGCGGCTCCTCAGGGACGAGGTTGGGCAGATGCGCGCGGCCGGAGGGATGTTTGGAAGGTAGGACGGCCGCGCATAGAGCACTATCGACCCAGAAGGCCACGGTTTCAAACTGTTATTCTCGATAGCTGATACAAACGATTCTTGTGAGACAGAGGGGTCAACGTGAACTTCCAGACCATGGAGTACTTCTGCGCCATTGCCGAGCAGGGCAGCTTCACGCGGGCCGCGGCGGCGCTGCACGTGACCCAGCAGACGCTCTCGGCCCACATCGCCGGCATCGAGCGCGAGCTGGGCTGCAAGCTCATCGTGCGCAGCAACCCCCTGCGCCTCACGCACGAGGGGCAGACCTTCCTCGTCCACGCTAAGCGCCTCAACCGCGAGCTCGACGACATGCGCCGCGAGGTGGCGGGCCCCGACAACCTGCAGGCGGGCACCCTGCGCGTGGGCATCTCGTTCACGCGCGGGCGCACGGTGCTGCCGCCCGTCATCGAGCGCTTCTGCGAGCAGTACCCCAACGTGTGCGTCGACCTGCGCGAGGACACCAACGAGGGCATCCTGCGCGGCCTGCTCGCCCGCCAGGTCGACGTGGCTTTTGGCGTCCTGCCGGCAAGCAGCGCGCGCATCGAGTCGCACCCACTCTTCCGCGAGCGCATGGTGCTTCTCGCCACCACCGAGCTGCTCGAGCGGCACGGCGTCGACCCCCAGGCGCTCGCCGAGCCCCTGGGCCGCGGCGACGTGAGCCCGCTCTCGGGATGCCCCTTCGTGCTGAGCCCGCCCGAGGACATCACGGGCCGCCTGGGCCTCGAGCTCATCGCGCGCGCCGGCTTTCGTCCCAAGGTGCGCGCCTACTCGCGCAACATGGCGACCCTGCTGTCGCTGGCCCTGCGCGGCGTGGGCGCCTGCGTGTGCCCCAAGGACCTGCTCGACGACACCAAGACGCCCGAGCAGGCCCGCGGCCTCACGGTCTTTGACCTGGGGCAGGACGCCACCTACGCCATCGACTACGCCCTGCCGGCAGACTCGTGGCGCTGGCCCGTGGCCGAGCGCTTCGTGGAGCTTGCCCTCGAGCACGTGGCGAGTATGTAAACCTTCAGGTTCGCGCCACCACAAGTAACGCCGCGTCACTAGACTAGACGGGCACGCAGACAGTCGAACGGGAGTGGTATGGCAGCAGAGGCAGGGGCGCGCAAGAGCGAGCACGAGCAGGGGCACAGGCACGGGGAGCTGCAGATCCTCACGGGGTCGCTGTGGAGAAACATCCCGCTCTTTGCCCTGCCCGTGGCCCTCACCGGCATCCTCGAGCAGCTCTCGAACCTCATCTCGGTCGTCATGGTGGGCCACTTCACCGGAGACGGCGGCGCGCTCGGCATGGCGGCCGTGGGCTCCAACACGCCCATCTCGTCGCTCATCCTCAACCTGTTCATCGGCGTGGCGCTGGGCTCCAACGTCGTAATCGCCAACGCCATCGGCGCGGGCGACGAGGCCACCGTACGCCGCGCCTCGCACACCTCGGTCGCCATGGCGGCACTCGGCGTCGTCGTGACCATCCTGGGTGAGCTCGCCGCAGCACCCCTCCTCCATCTGCTCAACGTCCCACCCGACGCCTTCGACCTGGCGCTGCTCTTCTTCCGCATCTACCTGCTGGGCATGCCCTCGATCCTGCTCTACAACTTCGAGGCGGCGATCCTTCGCAGCATCGGCGTCACCAAGATGCCCCTGCAGACGCTCGCCTTCTCGGCCGTGCTCAATGTGGCCCTCGACTTCGCCTTCATCCCGGGGCTGGGCTGGGGCGTGGCGGGAAGCGCCATCGCCACCGTCATCAGCTACACGGCAAGCGCGGCGATCCTCTTCTGGCGCCTCATGCGCATCGACGCGCCCGTGCGCATCACGCCCTCCCAGATTGGCATCGACCGCGCGGTGCTGGGGCGCATCGTGCGCATCGGCCTTCCGGCAGGCCTGCAGAGCGCGGTCTTTGCCGTGGCCAACGTTGTCATCCAGTCGAGCATCAACAGCCTGGGCACCGAGGTCATGGCGGCCTCGAGCGCCGCGCTGTCGCTCGAGTACGTCTGCTACAACCTCGTGAACTCGTTCTCCCAGGCCTGCACCACGTTCGTGAGCCAGAACTTTGGCGCGCGAAACATCGGCCGCTGCCTCGCCTCGTTCAAGGTGGCGCTTGCCGAGGACCTGCTCGTCTGCGGCGCGATGATTGCCGTGTTGGTAGTCTTTGGCCGCCAGATCCTGTCGCTGTTCAACGGCGACCCGCAGGTCGTGGGCATCGGCTACGTGCGCGTTTGCTACATCATCCCGTCCTACGTCTTCAGCCTCACCTACGAGAACATCAGCGGCTACCTGCGCGGGTTTGGCATCTCGCTCACGCCGGCGCTCATCACCACGGTGTGCGTCTGCGGCTCGCGCTTCCTGTGGGTGCTCTTCGTGTTCCCCGCGAGCCCCACGTTCGCGACGGTCATGATGATCTACCCCATCAGCCTCGCCCTCACGTGCTTCTCGGTCTTCGTGGCCCTCATGGTGTGCCGCCCCGCCCGCGTCTACGGCCTCAGGCGCGCGTAGCCGCCAATCGGCCGGCGCGGACCCAACGCGCCAAGCCGCGGACCGCACCCGCCTTATCGGCTCTCCGGCCACGTACGTGCGCGGCGCGGCATCACGCCGGTCTCACCCGCACGCCCGCCGTCTTACGTTCGCGACCTTGCCCGCGCGTACCTCGCAACGCGCCCGTTGCGCTACCATAAGGCTACACACCGTCACTTGCGAGGAGACCGCAGCATGACCGAGTTTCAGCGCGCGAGAAGCGCCGAGCAGAAGTGCCGGCGCGTAGAGCAGATCAAGGGCGCCGCGGGAGAGCTGTTCGAGCAGCACCCCTACCACCAGATCACACTCACCACGATCGCCGAGCGGCTTGGCTGGTCGCGCGCAAACCTCTACAAGTACGTGCGCACCAAGGAAGAGATCTTCCTGCTCATCATGGCCGACCTGCGCGACGCCTACACGGCGGACCTGCTCGACACCATGGCGTCGCTTCCCACGCCAGAAGACGCGGCGGCCGCGTGGACCGACGTCTGCTGCCGGCACCGCCGCTACTTCCGCTACGCAGACCTGCTCTTCACCGTCATCGAGACCAACGTGAGCGTCGAGGCCCTCATGGCCTTCAAGCGCGGCTACTACGAGCACCTGGACGAGACGAACGCCCGGCTCTCGCGCGCCCTGGGCGTGCCGGCCGAGCGCTGCGAGGTGCTTGTCAACACTATCTACCACCACGCCGTGGGGCTGTCAGGGTCGTGCCTCAACAACCCGCTCGTGCGCGAGGCGGTGGCCCAGTTGGGCGTCGTGCGTGAGCCGGTGGACTTCGGGGCGCAGATGGCAGACTTCATCGCCATGTGCCTCGCGTGGTATCGCAGGAACTAGGGTTTCGCGCGGGCCCACACGCCCGCGACCAGCACAGACATGCCGGGCGGCACGCGGGGACGGCCTGCCGGGCACAACGGGAGAGGAGCCAGCATGGCGCAGTACTCGATTGGACCGGACGGAGCACAGGGCATCAAGAAGCTGGGCTTTGGCCTCATGCGCCTGCCCAAGGCGGGAGAGGCGATCGACGTCGAGCAGACCAAGCGGATGGTCGACCTGTTCATGGACGCCGGCTTCACCTACTTCGACACCGCCTGGGCCTACGCCGGCAGCGAGGAGGCCATCGCCCAAGCCCTCGTGCAGCGCTACCCACGCGAGAGCTTCCAGCTGGCCACCAAGGCGGCGCCCTGGATCAGCTGCGAGAGCCGCGACGACGCCATCACCCAGCTCGAGACCTCGCTCAAGAAGACCGGGGCGGGCTACTTCGACTTCTACCTGCTCCACAACCTGGGCGAGTTCCGCACGCACTTCTTCGACGACTGGGGCATGTGGGACTGGATCTTGGAGAAGAAGCGCGAGGGCGTCATCCGCCACGCAGGATTCTCGTTCCATTCCACGCCCGAGGAGCTCGACGAATTGCTCACTTCGCACCCCGAGATGGAGTTCGTGCAGCTGCAGATCAACTACGCAGACTGGGACAACCCCGCCGTGCAGAGCCGCCGCTGCTACGAGGTGGCGCGCAAGCACAACAAGCCCGTCATCATCATGGAGCCGGTCAAGGGCGGCATGCTCGCCAACCCGCCCGAGCAGGTGGCCCGCGTGCTCACGCAGGCCGAGCCCACCTCGAGCGTGGCCAGCTGGGCCATCCGCTTCGCCGCGAGCCTGCCGGGCGTCATCACCGTGCTTTCGGGCATGAGCAACGTCGAGCAGATGCGCGACAACCTCTCCTACATGGCGACGTTCGAGGGACTCACGGACGAGCAGCGCACGGCGCTCGACGAGGCGCGCGCCGAGCTTGCCAAGATTCCCCTCATCCCCTGCACGCGCTGCAACTACTGCGCCAAGGTGTGCCCCAAGGACATCGGAATCTCCGGCACCTTCACGGCCATGAACATGCTCACGCTCTACGACAACCCCGAGACCGCCAAGAAGGAGCGCTCCTGGCAGGTCGAGAAGCACGGGCACCTGCCCGCGGACGACTGCCTGCGCTGCGGCAAGTGCGAGCAGGCATGCCCGCAGCACATCAAGATCCGAGAGGAGCTCGCGCGCTCTGTCGAGGTGTTCGGGCCTGCCAGGTAGGCCGATCCCCGCGCACGACCATAGCGAGCGTCCCCATCGGCGCGTCCGCGGCCAGGTGCCCCGGACGCGCCTTCCCATGAAGCAGAAAGCCGCTAGCGGATGAAGTTCGTCCAGGCACGCGGCTCGGCCCCGGGCTCGACGCCCGCCGCACGACCCGCCTCGATGCACTTGAGCATCCAGGCCATGTTGTGGCCCAGCTGGCGCATGACGGACAGGCCCTCCTCGTCCCGCTCGACGTCGGCCGGGGTGGCTCCATGGACGTTGTTCCAGTAGTACGAGCTCACAATGGGCATCTGCGAGATGGTGAAGAAGCGGTTGATGTCATCGAACGACACCGTGGTGCCGGCGCGTCGGGCACTCACCACGGCTGCGGCCGGCTTGTGGGCAAGCACGTTGGGCATGCCGGCGCGGCCGTTCGAGTAGAACAGGCGGTCCATGAACCCCAGCAGCGAGGACGCGGCGTGGGCATAGTGCACGGGAGCACCGAACACGAAGCCGTCGGCCTCGGCGGCCCTTGCCCTGAACTCGTTCACAACCTCCCCGAAGGCGCACTCCCCCGTCTTGCCGCAGGCGCCGCACGCCACGCAGCCGCCCTGCGGCTTGGCGCCGATCCAGAAGATCTCCGCCTCCACGCCGTCCGCCTCGAGCGCGCGGGCAACCTCCTCGAGCGCGCGGTTCGTGCACCCATACTTGTGCGGGCTACCGTTCACGAGCATGACCTTCATGCGAAGCTCCTCTCCTCACGCCGCTCCCCGGCGGCGCCGTTGGTTGTGTCGAGTATACCCGGCGCACGATTTCTATTGCAGCAGAATCGAACATATGTATGATATAGGCCAACAGGCGATCGGACGGAGGCCACGATGCCCACGTACTTCAGCTACACGAGCGAGGCCACGGACTATCTCTCCTCAAGAGATAGACGGCTGGGCCGGGCGATTGCGGCCGTGGAGGAGACGTGCGGCCACATACTTAGAGAGACCGACGAGGACCTCTTCTCCGCCGTCATCCACCACATCGTGGGACAGCAGATCTCGAGCGCGGCGCAGCGCACGGTATGGGAGCGGCTTCGCGCGTCGCTCGGAAGCGTATGTCCCGAGCGCGTAGACCGAGCGAGTGCCGAGGAGCTGCAGTCATGCGGCATGACGTTCAAGAAGGCCGAGTACATCAAGGACTTCGCAAGGAAGGTCAACTGCCATGAGTTCGACCTCGCGGCCGTGGAGCGCATGGACGACGCCGATGCCATAACGGCGCTCTGCTCGCTTAGGGGCGTCGGTGTCTGGACGGCAGAGATGCTTCTGCTCTTCTGCCTTGAGCGACCAGACGTCCTGAGCTTCGACGACCTGGCAATCCAGCGCGGCATGCGCATGGTCTATCACCACCGCAAGGTCACCCGCGAGCAATTCGAGCGCTATCGACGCAGGTACAGCCCGTATGGCAGCGTTGCGAGCCTGTATCTGTGGGCCATCGCCGGTGGCCAGTTCCCAGGGTTCGAGAAGGACTACGCCCCGCTCACGGATGCGCAGAGAAAGGCACGCAGGCGCTCACGTGACAAGGCAAGGAGGAAGGAATCGAGCAAATGATGTACTCGACGTACGAGCCCGCCCTCATCGCTCCGCTCGTGCTTGGGAGCGAGGACGGCACGAGCCTGTGCGCCTGCCAGTTCACGTCCGGCAGGGACGCCGCCAAGTTTTGCTGGGACGGCGCCGAGCGCAGCGACCAGGCGCCCGTCTTCTGCCAAGCCCGCTCCTGGCTTGACCGATACTTCGCGGGCGAGGCGCCAGACCCCACACAGCTTTGTCTCGCACCGCGCGGCACGACGTTCCAACAGGCCGTCTGGGAGGCGCTTCTCACCATCCCCTACGGGCAGACGGTCACCTACGGCTGGGTGGCGAGGCGCGTCTCGGACATGCGCGGCTCCAGCACGTCGCCACGCGCCGCCGGCGGCGCGGTGGGTGCCAATCCCATCGGCATCATCGTCCCCTGCCATCTCGTCGTGGGCGCGGACGGAAGCCTCACGGGGTTTGGCGGGGGCATCAAGGCCAAGGTGGCCCTTCTTGAGCACGAGGGCGTTGCCCTCACGGGGCTCACGGTCCCCACACGCGGCACGGCGCTCTAGGGGCTCGTCTCAGCCCAGCAGGCCCGCGTCGCGGAGTTCGCGCGTCCTGGCGATGAGCTTCTCGTACACGCGCTCGCACATCCAGGGCTCGCTCGAGAGGGCGAAGACCTCATCGAGCGCAACCCAGCGCACGTCGCTGTTCTCGTCCGGCTTTTTGCGCAGGGCCAGCGAGGGGTCTGCAACGAACAGGTACGTCACGTTGAGGTGAAGGTGAGACCCCACATAGTGCCCTCGCTTCACGTGGCCGTCCACCGTGAGCACCTCGAGCGAGGCGATACCGCCCGCACCCGCGTCCACGAGGCGGGCGCGGGTCACACCCGTCTCCTCGGCGAGCTCGCGGGCCGCGACGGCGGCAAGGTCAAGCTCGCCGTCCGCATGCCCGCCCACCCAGCTCCACGAGTCGTAGATGTTGTGGTAGCACAGAAGCACCCGCTCGCCCGCCGCATCCACGGTCCAGGCGCTCGTCGTGAGGTGCGCGAGCGAGCTGCGGTCCGCCACGTGCGGGTCATGCGCGAGACGTCCCAGAATGAGCTCTCGGTCCACGTGCTCCTGCTCGTTCACGGGTTGGTACGCCATGACGTCCTCTGCAAGTCCCATACCGTCTCCTTTTCGCCTTGCAGTGCTCATTACCTGCGAGGATACATATTGTCCGCAGCTGGCGCTAGACTCGACGCAAGGATTGGAGGACACCATGAGGCACAGCACGCTGTTCGGTCTTCTCGGCATCGCAATCGCCGCGCTCGCCATCTCCGCATGCAGCCTGGCCATGGCCCCGAAGCCAAAGCCGACGCCCACCTACGTGAACATCAGGCTGGCAGAGAGCCAGCTCGCCACGAAGCAGCGGCAGCTTGCGGACAACCAGGCAAGGATAGACGCCATGACGCAGCCCTCCACCACCGAGGTCGCACAGACCGAGGACCTCCCCACGACGAACCCCCGTGGCATTCCCGTTGCGCACGCGATGCCCTGGAAGGACATGCCCGCCACCCTCATTGGCAGCACCTACCTCGGAGAGCCCGACGAGACGGGCGACGTCATCGACGGTGGCCTGCTCGACGGCGGCACGCCCTACTACTGGCGCTCGCGCAACGAGAAGCGCGAGCGCGTGTTCGAGGCCGTCGTGCGAGACGGTGAGGTCATCGACGTCTCCAGGTGGAACCAGGGCGCAAACTACTGGCCCGAGAGCACCTCGCTCAACGCCGATGCCCTTCCCATCCTCGATGCCTCTGGCGCAAGAAGCGACGTGTCGTCCGGCGCTCCGGACCTCCCAGACCCTAACGACTATGACAACCCCGACGACTACGAGGCAGACGCCGAGGACTACTTCACCTGGCTCGAATGCGATGACCCCGCCCAGGCCGCATACCTCTACTGGGAAAGCATCGCCGGCTAAGCGCCCCCGAGGGGGCGTAGCCCTCTGGGCACCAACCACCCACCGCACCCCAGACAAAGAGAGGGGCTTCCCAGCCAGGCCGGGAAGCCCCTCGAAAAACACGCTGCGCTCGCAAGCTACCAGCTCAGCAGCTCATAGCCCGTCTCGGTCACCACGACCTGGACCTCCCACTGGGCGGAGTCGGAGCCGTCTGCCGTGCGCACCGTCCAGCCGTTGGGGTCGTCCATGTCGATGTCGGGGCCGCCAGCGTTGACCATGGGCTCGATCGTGAAGCACATGCCCGGGGCCAGCACCACGCCCTCGCCCGGCTCGCCCACGTGGGACACGAACGGGTCCTCGTGGAACTCCTTGCCAATGCCGTGGCCGCCAAACTCGCGCACCACGGAGAAGCCGTTCTCCTCGACGTAGGACTGCACGGCGTGGGCCATGTCGCCCAGAGTGTTCCAGGGCTTCACCTGCGCCAGGCCGCGCTGGATGCTCTCTCGCGTCACGTCGACGAGCTTCTGGCGCTCGGGCGACACCTCGCCGATGCAGAACATGCGCGAGGAGTCGGAGAAGTAGCCGTTGAGAATCGTCGAGCAGTCGACGTTCACGATGTCGCCATCCTTGAGCACGTCGTGCTCGCTCGGGATGCCGTGGCAGACCACGTCGTTAATCGAGGTGCAGACGCTCTTGGGAAAGCCCTCGTAGTTGAGGTCGGCCGGGATGCCGCCATGCTCGACGGTGTAGTCATAGATCCACTGGTCGACCTCGGCCGTGGTCACGCCGGCACGGATGTGCTCGGCCACGTAGTCGAGCACGCCGATGTTGATGGCGGCAGACGCCTTGATGCCCTCGATGTCGGCAGGGGTCTTGAGGCACGTGCGGTCGAGGACCTCCTGGCCGTTGAGGTAGCACTCCTGCAGGCGCTCGTCGATGCGCGCGTGGCACTTCTTGTACTTCTTGCCGCTGCCGCACCAGCACTCGTCATTGCGGCCAGGGACTGGACCATTGTCATACATGGTTAACTTCCTTTCGTCGGCACAAAAGTATCCCACTTTGGCGCACCTCACAACAGTGCTGGGACACAGGGACGGGTCTTTTGTCACCACCGGGCGGGGACAAAAGACCCGTCCCTGTGTCCCCGGGCATGAAAAAAGGCCGACCCGCGACGAGCGGGCCGGCCAGATGCGCCGTTTGCGCGAGGAATGACTAGTTCCAGGCCTTGCCGTCGGAGCCGAACTCGCGGATGAGCTCCTTGGTGCGCTCGACGATGGCGTCACGGCCAGGCTTGAGCATCTTGCGCGGGTCGTAGCCCTTGCCCTGCTGGTCCTTGCCGGCCTCGACGTACTCGCGCACGCCCTTGGCGAAGACGACCTGCAGGTCGGTGTTGACGTTGACCTTGCAGATGCCCATGGAGATGGCCTTCTGGACCTGGTCGACGGGGATGCCGGTGCCACCGTGCAGGACGAGCGGCAGGTCGCCCGTCTTGGCCTTGATGGCCTGGAGCTGGTCGAAGGACAGGCCCTTCCAGTCGGCCGGGTACAGGCCGTGGATGTTGCCGATGCCGCAGGCCAGGAAGTCGACGCCCAGGTCAGCAATCTGCTTGCACTGGTCGGGGTCGGCCAGCTCGCCGGCGGAGGTCACGCCGTCCTCGGTGCCACCGATGCCGCCAACCTCGGCCTCGATGGAGAGACCCTTGGAGTGGGCCAGCTTCACGAGCTCGGCGGTGTGCTCGAGGTTGGTCTCGAAGTCCTTCTCATGCGAGCCGTCATACATGATGGAGGAGAAACCGGCCTCGATGGCCTTGAAGCAGTCCTCGTAGGAGCCGTGGTCGAGGTGAAGGGCAACCGGGACGGTGATGTTCAGGGTGTCCATCATGTCGACGACGACGTCGTGGCACAGCTTGAAGCTGGTCATCCACTTGGCGGCACCAGCGGTGCACTGGATGATCAGCGGGCTCTGGAGCTCCTCGGCGGCGGTGAGGATGCCGTAGGTCCACTCCACGTTGTTGGTGTTGAACGCGCCGAGGCCGTAGTGGCCCTTCTCGGCGGACTGGAGCATGTGCGCAGCGTTAACGAGCATGTGTTACCTCCATAGCTTGGCGACTACACTAACCGCACCCGAGTATAGCCCCATGCAGACCACACCCGGCAGCCCAATTATGCAAATTTGCTGCTAGATGGGCAAGTTGTTCCGCAATCCGTAGTCATTTACGCACACCGGGCGCACACAGAAGAGCCGTGCGAGAAGGGCTCGAGGAGCACCCCGGGCGCAACGGGCGTGCGGCGGCGCGTCGGGGCACGCCAGGACATACGCGGGGCGCAAGGAGCACCCAGGCAGATGTACCCGGCCTCGGCCAAGGACGGCGCGGGCCTAGGCCAGCCGTATCACGGCAAGCACGAACGAGAAGACCGCGACGATGGTGATGCAGCCCACGCTTCCCATGAGGAAGGCGTCGGCGAGCAGCAGCACGCAGTCGGCGCGAGCGGTGCCGGCACGAAAGCAGATCTCTGCCACCATGGCGAGCACGACGCAGGCCACGAGCACCACGACGCACAGAAGGAGCAGCGACATGAGCACGATGCGCTGCCAGGCAACGTCGACGCCTGCGAGGGCATAGGGGCCGCCCACGGCCAGTGCCACGCCCAGCACGGCGCAGACCAGCGCCCTTCCGATTCCGTTGTCGCCCATCGATTGCCTCCTCGTCGCATCGGTTGCACGCCTTACAATAGCGCAAGCACGGCACGCGACCCACCAGCGCAAACGGGAGGACCACCCATGAACGATTTCAGCTTCTCCATGCCCACCCAGGTCGTCTTTGGCAGGGGCGTCACGGACCGCACGGGCACCGAGCTCGCCAGCCGCGGCCTTGGGCGCGCCCTCGTCGTCTATGGCCAGGGCTCCGTGGTGCGCACGGGCGCACTCGACCGCGTGCTGGCCTCGCTCGACGCAGCCGGCATCGCGCACAGCGAGTTTGGCGGCGCCCGCTCCAACCCGAGCCTCGCCCACGCCCGCGAGGGCATCGAGGCGGCCCGCGCCTTCGAGGCAGACGTAATCCTGGCCGTGGGTGGCGGTTCGGTCATCGACACCGCCAAGGGCATCGCCCTCGGCGTTCCCTACGATGGCGACGTCTGGGACCTCTACACCCACGCCGCCGAGCCCGTCGCCGGCGGCAAGCCCACCGTGGCCTGCGTCCTCACCATCCCGGCCGCGGGCTCCGAGGCCAGCGCCTCGAGCGTGCTCACCAACGACGAGACCTTGCTCAAGAAGGGCCTCTCCACTGAGCTCAACCGCCCGGTCGTCTCAATCATGGACCCCGAGCTCACCTTCACGCTGCCCGCCTACCAGACCGCCGCGGGCATCACCGACATGTGCGCCCACATCCTCGAGCGCTTCTTCTCGACGAGCGGCCCCGTGCCGGTGACCGACGAGCTCGACTGCGGGCTCATCCGCGCCATCGTCGACGAGGCGCCGCGCGTCCTCGATGACCCCACCTGCTACGACGCCCGCGCGAACCTCATGTGGGCGGGTACGCTCGCGCACAACGACCTCGCCGGTTGTGGCCGCGGCGTCGACGGCAAGCGCGCCGGCGGCTGGGAGAGCCACGGCATGGAGCACGAGCTCTCCGCTCACGACCCCAAGGTCGCCCATGGCGCCGGCCTCGCCGTGATCATGCCGGCCTGGATGCGCTACGTCTGGCAGTCTGCTCCCGAGCGCTTCCTCACGCTGGGCGCGCGCGTCTTCGACATCGAGCCGGTCGACGTCGTCGAGGACTGCATCGACGCCACGCCCGAGGAGGCCATCGAGGACGCCGTGCTCGCCACCATCGACGAGCTGCAGGCCTTCTTCTGCTCGCTGGGCATGCCGCGCACGCTGGGCGAGCTGGGCGTCACCGCAGACGACATCGACGCCCTGCTCGAGACGCTCGAGATTAATAAGGGTGCCGAGTTTGGCCAGATCCAGAGGCTCACGATGGCCGACGCCCGCGCCATCTACGAGAGCTGCCTGTAAGGTCTAGCGCGCCTCGTGCGGGTCTTTCGCTCGCGTCCTCGCCGCGTTGCGGCTGCGGGATGCTCGCTTAAAACCCGCACGAGGCCATGACACTGAGCGACGCATAGCTGGGCACCTTCGACGGAATCCTAAGCGAGTCACCCCGCAGCGGCGAGGACGCGAGCGCAGGGCTCCGTCGAAGGTGCCCTCCACCAGCAAGGAGCACCCATGAAAACGCCCATAGACATCGACGAGGTCATCGAGCGCTGGGACGTTCCCGAGGAGGTTCGCCTCGCCCTCGTCTTTACCGGCATGGTGCAGGGCGTGGGGTTTCGCTGGACTACCCAAGCACTCGCCCGCCAGTCGGGCGTGGCCGGCTGGGTGAGAAACGAGGACGACGGCAACGTCTCCTGCGAGCTGCAGGGCACGGGCGCGGCCGTCTGCGACGTGCTGCGCGGTCTGCGCGACCAGTACGCAGACGCCCGCAGCAAGTACGAGATGCTGCGCCGCCTGGGCCTGGGCTTCTCGGTTGCCTCGTGCGAGCGGCGCGGCTGCCGCGATCTTGGCGACAGCCCCCAGTTCGAGGTGCGCATCTAGCGTATGACAGCGGGGACGTGTTTGATGTCATATGACAGAAGGCACGTTCCCGCTGTCATGGGCAAACGGACCCGTCCCCAATGGCACACGTCATACGAGAAGGGGCCCGTCTCCCCCAGGGAAGACGGGCCCCTCGCTTTAATCGAACGGGTTGGGCGCGCTCGCTACTTCGTGGCCGTGGGCTCGTCGACGTAGCCGCGGTGGCCCTGGGCGGCGAACTTGGCCATGTCGGAGGCCGCCATGCCCTGCGAGCCGTCGGCGCTGTGGCGCTTGACGTACATCGAGTCCGACTCGTCCTCCCAGAGACGGTCGGCGATGGGCGCCCAGGCCTTGGCGGCCTCGACGGTCTTCTCGCGCAGCTGCTCGGGCGTCTCCTGCTCCACCAGGTCGGTGGAGTGGGCGCCGCTCTCGGCCACCATCTTGGGCAGCGTGTCGGGGTTCTCGAGCATCGGGCAGGGCTTGAGGTGGTTGCCGTTGAAGGGCTGGCCCTCGTAGTACTTCATAAAGATGGGGCTGCCCAGGGCGTCAAGCAGGCTCACGTCGTGGATGTTGACGTTGGAGTAGTGGATGAAGACGCACGGCTCGACGTCGCCCGCGGCGTTGATGTGCAGGTAGCGACGGCCGCCGGCGATGCAGCCGCCCACGTACTCGCCATCGTTCTGGAAGTCGAGGGTAAAGAGCGGCTTCTTGTCGCGCATCTCGCGGATGAAGCGGTACATCTTCTCGCGCTGCTCAGGCGTGGGGATGAGGTCGGCCGTGGCGGCGCGGCCCACCGGCATGAAGTGGAAGTACCAGCAGAACAGGGCGCCCTTCTCAATCATCCAGTCGATGTTCTCCTCGGTGGCGACCGTGTCGGCGTTTGCCTTGGTCCAGCAGCAGGAGATGCCAAACGGCAGCTTGTGCGAGCGCAGCAGGTCCATGGCACGCTCGATCTTGACGTAGGTGCCCTCACCGCGGCGGGCGTCGGTGGTGTGCTCGTTGCCCTCGGCCGAGATGGCGGGCACGAAGTTGCCCACGCGGATCATGTCCTGGCAGAAGGCCTCGTCGATGAGCGTGGCGTTGGTGAAGCACAGGAAGGCGCAGTCGGGGTGCCTCTCGCAGATCTTGATGAGGTCGTGCTTGCGCACGAGCGGCTCGCCGCCCGTGTAGATGTAGATGTGGGTGCCCAGCTCCTTGCCCTGCGTCACGATGCTGTCGATGTCATCGAGCGAGAGGTTCTGCTGGTGGCCATACTCGGCGGCCCAGCAGCCGGTGCAGTGCAGGTTGCAGGCGCTCGTGGGGTCGAGCAGGATGGCCCATGGGATGTTGCGCTGGTACTTCTCGCGCGCCTTCTCCTGCTGCGGCCACGCAAGCAGGTTGCCGTCGATGAGCAGGGCCCTGAGCAGCTTGGTACGCATCTCGGGGTTGAGCTGGAAGACCTTCATGATGAGCTGGTACCAGTTGCCACGGCTCTTGATGACGTCGGTGAACGCCTGGCGCTGAACGGGGAAGACGTTGTCCGGCACGAGCTTGTTGACGAGGTCCATGATCTTGTCGACGTGCTCCTCGGGGTTCTCGTCAAGGTAGTCGACGAGCTTGTTGAGCGCCGCGCGCTCGGCGGCCTGCGTAAGTCCCATTTCTCTCCCTCACGTGCGCTTCGAGCGCACCCTAAGGCGGCAACCGCCCGGGCCGCCCCCTCCTGGGACCCGCCCGGCGTGCGACAGCTGCCATTACTTATGTAAACCCTGCAGCATATTACCCTCATTTTGTCTTATGTAAACAAGAATCTTAAATTTGAGTCAAAGCCTACCCCTACCCCTTTGAGCCGCGGAGTATACTTGCGTTAACTAATTCGTTAGATTTGGCTAACTTATAGCTACGCAAGCCAACTAGGAGCAGCAATGGCACCTCTCACCCGCCGCCGCGCCACAGGCGCGGCCCCCTCGTCCACCACCTGGGGAGCCACCGGCGAGCCCTACCTCGTCGTACGCGACCTCAAGAAGCACTATGGCGAGGGCGATGCCCGCGTGCAGGTGCTCGACGGCCTCACCACCACGGTGGGCCGCGGCGAGATCTGCGTCATGCTGGGGCCCTCCGGCTCGGGCAAGTCGACCTTCCTCAACCTCATCGGCGGGCTCGAGAGCGCGGACGGCGGAACCATCAGCGTGGGTGGCTGCGAGCTCACGGAGCTCGCCCCCAAGCAGGTGGGCGAGTACCGCCGTCGCGAGCTGGGCTTCGTGTTCCAGTTCTACAACCTCGTGCCTGACCTCACGATTCGCGAGAACATCGAGGTCACGGCCTATCTGTCGAGCAACCCCCTGCCCATGGACGACCTGCTCGCCTCGCTGGGCCTGTGGGAGCAGCGCGACAAGTTCCCCCGCCAGGTCTCGGGCGGCCAGCAGCAGCGCTGCGCGATTGGTCGCGCGCTCGTGAAGAACCCGGGCCTGCTGCTGTGCGACGAGCCCACGGGCGCGCTCGACTACCACACCTCCAAGGAGATCCTCGACCTCATGGAGCGCGTCAACCGCGACTGGGGCTGCACGATCGTCATGGTGACGCACAACGCGGCCATCGCGCGCATGGCCAGCCGCGTGCTGCGCCTGCGCGACGGGCTCATCGTCTCCGACGAGGTCAACCCCGCGCCCGCCCACGCGCTGGAGCTCGAGTGGTAGCCATGAGAAGCCCGCTGACCAAGAGGCTCCCGCGCGAGCTTCGCAACAACATGGGCAAGTACCTGGGAATCTTTCTGCTCATGGCAGGCTCGATTGCCCTCGTGAGCGGATTTCTGCTTGCGGCGAGCTCCATCAACGTCATCATGTCGACGATGCGCGACGACTACGTCATCGAGGACGCCCGCTTCACGCTCGACTACGAGGCAACGGACGGGCAGCTCGACGCCGCCCGCGACGCGGCGCAAGGCTATGGCGGCGCCGAGGTCGTGCCCATCACGAGCGTCGACGCCGCGCTGGAGCAAGTAGACGGCAGCGCCGCCGCGCGCGAGGCAACCGTGCGCGCCTACGCCCACCGCACGCAAGTCGACGTCGCGGCCTATGCGCAAGGTCGCGCGCCCCAGACCGCCAGCGAGGTCGCCGTCGACCGCGTCTTCGCGAGCCACAACGGCATCCACGTGGGCGGCACGGTTAAGCTCGCTGGCCGCGAGCTTTCCGTGGTGGGCATCATGACCCTGCCCGACCAGCAGGCCCTCTTCGAGAACAACAGCGACTTCACGATCAACGCCCTGTCGTTTGGCGTGGCCGAGGTCAGCGACGAGGGTCTCTCCGCGCTCGAGGAGGTGGCGCCCGTCTCGTACACCTATGCCATCGTGTTTGGCGACCGCACGATGTCTGCCGCGCGCCGCACGGACGCCGAGGCCGACGTTATGGAGGCGCTCGCCGACCACGACGCGCGCGTCTCGGACTTCATCGACGCCGACGCCAACCAGGGCATAGGATATGCCGCCGACGACGTCGAGGGCGACTCCTCGATGTGGGAGATGATGATGGCGATCATCATCGTGATCATGGGCTTCGTCTTCGTGGTGCTCAGCGGCGCGCAGATCGAGGAGGAGAGTGCCATCATCGGCACCCTGCTCGCGAGCGGTTGGCGCACGCGCGAGATCGTGGCCCACTACCTGGCGACGCCCGCCCTCGTGGGCGCGCTCGCCTGCGCCTGCGGCACGGGGCTGGGGCTCACGCTGCTCGAGCAGCCCATGAAGGGGCTCTACTACAACTCCTACAGCCTGCCGCCCTACCACATGACCTGGAGCTGGCGCGTCTTTGCCATGTGCACCGCCGTGCCGTTCGCCCTGCTCGTGGGCGTGACGCTCGTGGGCCTGCTGCGCAAAATGGGAAGGACCCCGTTGCAGTTCCTGCGCCACGAGCTGGGGCGGGGCGGCACGAGGCGTGGCGTGCGCCTGCCCGCCCGGCTGGGGTTCGTCGCGCGCTTCCGCCTGCGCGTGTTCCTGCGAAACCTCGGCAACTTCGCCACGCTGTTCGTTGGCATCGCCTTCGCAAGCATGCTGCTGCTCTTTGGCCTCGCGATCATGCCCACGATGAACCACTACTCGGAGAACCTGAGAAGCGGCATGGTGGCCGCCCACCAGTACACCCTGAAGCGTCCCGTCGACCTCACGGGCACGGACGAGGCGCGGGCGAGCTGGGAGGCGTACGACCGCCTGGCCTCGGTCTCGGACATCGACGAGCTGTGCCTTACGGGCGACGAGCGCGCCGACTTCGTGCGCAGCCTCGCGCGCATCGACGAGGACGACCACGCGGTGAACCTCGCCGCCAATTCGAGCGAGGCCATCGAGCAGGCCGAGAGCTACGGCATCTACCAGCTGCAATATGACCGCGGGCAGGACACGGGCTACGAGGGCCTGAACGTCTACGGCATCCGTGAGGACTCCCGCTACTGGAAGGGGCTCGACGTCGCGGGCGGGCGCGTCGTCGTGGGCGCGGGCATCGCAGACAAGTACGGCCTGGGCGCGGGCGACACGATCACCCTCTGGGACAAGTACACTGACACGACCTATCGCCTCAAGATCGACGGCACCTGGGGCACCAAGTCCGACCTCAACGTCTACCTCGACCTCGACACCTTCAACACGCTGCTGGGAAACGCGAGCGGCTTCTTCAACGCAATAGCGAGCGACGAACCGCTCGACATCGACGCGCGCTGGCTCGCGAGCGAGCTCACGCCCGCGGACATGGACAAGATCGGCGAGCAGATGACCGACTCGATGGGCGACATGATGTACCTGCTGATGGGCATCGCCGTGTTCATCTTCCTCATCTTCATCTACCTGCTCACGAAGGCCGTCATCGACCGCAGCGCGCGCAGCATCTCGTACATGAAGGTCTTTGGCTACCGCGGCCGCGAGGTGAGCCACCTCTACGTGCGCTCGATCACGTGGTGCGTCGTAGCGTCGCTTTTGCTCACGCAGCCGCTGCTCATCGGCGCGCTCACGGCGATCTTCCGCTCGATGCTCTACGCCTACAACGGCAACATCGAGATCTTCGTCCCCGCGGGCGCCATGGCCCAGTGCGTGCTCACGGGCTTTGCCACCTACGTCGTCGCGGCGCTTCTCCACCTGCGCTCGATCCGCCGCATGCCGATGTCGCTCGCCCTCAAGGTCCAGGAGTAGCGTAGCGGGGCGCGAGCCGGCATGAGCGAAATGCGCTTGAGGTTAAAGAGCGTCTGACTATGTCGTACGAGGTAGAGGTCCTTGCGCATGCGCTTCCCTTCTCACAAAGGGGACGGGTTGGCACCTGCGCCAGCCCGCCCCCCGCACGCGGCAAATACCTACTTCCAGCTTGCCTCGAGAATCGCGGTGACGTCGTCGACCGAGAGCTCAACCGGGTCGTGGCCAAAGAGCGCGCCGTTGGTCGTGATGGCGTTCTCGGCGATGGCGGGCAGCTCGTCTCGGGTGATGCCCCACTCGCTCATGGCAAGGCCGTCCACGCCGCACTCGCGCTTGAGGCGCGCCAGCTCGGTCACGAAGGCGGATGGGCCCTGCTCGGCGACCTCGGCCTCGCTCGCGCCCATGAGGCGGGCCATCTCGACGTAGCGGTCGTCGCAGGCGTGGGCGTCGATCATGTGCTGGTGGTAGGCGCACGCGATCATGATGAGGCCCGCGCCGTGCGGCAGGTCGTGGTGGTGCGCGCTCATGCCATGCTCGGTGCCATGGCAGCCGCAGCAGCCCGAGCACACCATGGCGTAGCCGCCCAGCGTGTTGGCAAAGGCGAGCTGCGTGCGCGCCTCGAGGTTGGCACCGTCGCTCACGCAGGCGGCGAGCGAGGCGGCGGCGTTGCGAATGCCCTCGCGGCAGATCATGTCGCCCATGAGGGTGTGGTTGTTGGCGATGAAGCACTCGACGTTGTGGAACAGCGCGTCGAAGCCCTGGAAGGCCGTGAGGCGGGCGGGGACCGTGAGCATGAGCTCGGGGTCGACCACCGAGAGGCGCGGGAACAGCTTGGGGCTGCCCAGACGCAGCTTCTCGTCGTTCTCCTCGCAGGAGATGACGCCGCCGGCGTCTGCCTCGGAGCCCGTGCCGGCCGTGGTCGTCACGCACACGAGCGGCAGCGGGTCGTTGGGGATGGGCAGGCCCTTGGCCGTGCCGCCCATGACGTAGTCCCAGATGTCGCCCGCGACCTCATTGCCGGCCTCGTCGCGGCCGGGGTTCGCGGCGACCACGCAGATGCCCTTCGAGCCGTCCATGACCGAGCCGCCGCCCAGGGCAACCACGAAGTCGCAGCCCTGCTCGCGCGCGAGCCAGCCGCCGGCGTTGACGGTCTGCCTCAGCGGGTTGGGCTCGATGCGGTCGAACAGCACGTGGGCGACGCCCGCGCGGTCGAGCTGGCCGTAGAGCCTGTCGAGGTAGCCGTTGGCCTTGACCGACTTGCCGCCGGTCGTGACCACGAGCGCCTTCTTGCCGGGAAGCTGCTGGTCTCCCAGCTCGGCAAGCTTGCCCGGGCCAAACAGGACCCTCGTGGGCGCAAAGAAGTTGTAGTGCTCTGCCATGCGATTCCTCCAAACGTGAGTGGTGGCGCTCCCCTTGCGCCAACAGCGAGTGCGGCGGGTGCCGCAGACCCCTCTCGTCGTCACTAGGGTACCCCCGCGCGCGACGTTTGGGAGCCGCGACGTGGGCGCAAACGGCCGGCGCACGCGCTAGAATCGCTCCAGTCACACACGAGGAGCGCCCATGACTCTCACGCAGCTGCGCTACGTCGCAAAAATCGCCGAGTGCGGCTCGATCACCGAGGCCGCGCGCCAGCTCTACATCTCCCAGCCCAGCCTCTCGACCGCCGTGCGCGAGCTCGAAGGCGAGCTCGGCATCGTCATCTTCAACCGCTCGGCACGCGGCATCTCGCTCACGCCCGACGGCTCGGAGTTCCTCTCCTACGCGCGCCAGATCCTCGAGCAGACCGAGCTCGTCGAGCAGCGCTACGCGCACGCGCGCCCCTCCAAGCGCCTGTTCGCCATCTCGTCGCAGCACTACGCCTTCGTGGTCAACGCGTTCGTGAGCCTACTCGAAAGCGTTGAGGCCGACGAGTACGAGATGACCCTGCGCGAGAGCCGCACCTACGAGATCATCGAGGACGTCGCGGGCTACCGCAGCGAGCTGGGCGTGCTGTATCTGAGCTCGTTTAACGAGAAGGTCCTGCGCAAGCTCATGCGCGAGAACCACCTCACCTACACCCCGCTGTTCGACGCGCAGCCGCACGTGTTCCTCTCGCAGCACCACCCGCTGGCGCACGTCGAGCGTGTGACGCTCGACGAGCTCGACGCCTACCCCTACCTGTGCTACGAGCAGGGCACCCACAACTCGCTGTACTTCTCGGAGGAGCTGCTGCCCTTTGAGAGCCACCGCAAGAGCATCGTCGTGACCGACCGCGCCACCCTGTTCAACCTGCTACGCGGCGTCGACGGCTACACGATCTGCTCGGGCATGCTCAACAGCAACCTCAACGGCAGCGACATCGTCTCGGTGCCGCTCGTCACCGACGAGACCATGCAGCTGGGATACCTCACCAACGACCGCGCCCGTCTCTCGCCCATGGCCAGGCGCTACCTCGAGGAGCTGCGCGCCCTCATCGCCCAGGATGGCTACGAGGTGCTGAGCTAGCGCATCCGGCCGAGACGCGCAGGCGGTGCGCCGGCGTGACGGCGCTCGCACGGCGCCATGTCACTTCTCGCATGCCGCCACCACGGCACTTCTCGCACGTCGCCATCGGTTATGCACGTTTGAGGTGGCGGAGACGTGCGCAACCGATGGCGCGTTCAACTGGCGGCATCTCGCCCATCGATATGGCACGTTTGCAGCCGCGGAGACGTGCACAAACGATGGCACGTTGGAGCCGAAGCGCATTGCCATCGCTTTCGCATGTTTCACCCTGCCGAGACGTGCACAAACAATGGCTCGTTACGCTCCCCGATAATTTACGGACATGCAACGTTCCCCCGCCGAGGCCCTTGTAGTGCACGCGTATGCTTGGTAAATAACAGACTCTCGAGGGGAGACCCCATGAGCCAAGCCAACCAACCCGGGCGCCGCGACAGCAACACATCAGAGACGCCAACCCAGGCAGAGATGAGGGCCGCAGCATCCACGGTCACCGCGCTCGTCGACTCGGTGTCGCGCCCCCTCGTGATGCCGAGCAGCGCCGTGGAACTTGCCGTCGAGTCGCTCATCGCCGGGGGCCACGTACTGCTCGAGGACGTTCCCGGAACGGGCAAGACAACGCTGGCACGGGCGATTGCCAAGGCCTCGAGCGGCACGACGAGTCGCATCCAGCTCGTCGCCGACCTGCTCCCCAGCGACCTCACGGGCATCGGCGTGTTCGATCAGCAAACCGGCGTGTTCGTCTTCCGTCCCGGTCCCATCTTTGCCAACGTCGTCATTGCGGACGAGATCAATCGCGCAAGCCCCAAGACGCAGTCGGCGCTGCTCGAGGCCATGGGCGAGGGGCGCGTCAGCGTGGATGGAGCGACCCACGCCCTGCCCGACCCCTTCCTCGTCATTGCCACCGAAAACGCCGTGGAGATGCAGGGTACCTATCCCCTGCCCGAGGCCCAGCTCGACCGCTTCGCCTGCCGCATCTCGATTGGCTACCCAAGCGCCGCTGACGAGGCGAGTATGCTCCTTGCGCCCATCGGATACGATCCCGTTGCCCATGTGTCGCAGGCGTGCGAGCTCGAGGAACTGCGCCAGGCACGTTCCACCTGTGCGCGAGTCTACGTGAGTCCTAAGGTTGCCGATTACGTGGTGCGGATTCTTGCCGCCACGAGAGGCGCACCCAACGTGGCCCTCGGGGCATCTCCCCGGGCAGGTCTCACGCTCCTCGCCTTGGCTCGAGCACATGCCCTGCTCGACGGTCGCCCCGCGGTCTTTCCCGAAGACGTACGGGAGCTGGCCGTACCAGTGCTTTCGCACCGTCTCATCTTGACGGACGACCAACGTGGCCAAAAGGCTGCCGAGCAGATTGTGGCCGAGCTCTTGACCAGCATTAGGCCACCGCGGGGCTAGCATGCGAGCCCGCAGCGCCGTCATCCTCGCCCTCTCCCTGCTGCTCGCACTTGTCGGCAGCCGCATGGGCTCGTCCTCGCTGCTCACAAGCGGCCTATGGCTTGCGCTGCTTAGCCTGGTACGCACGCTAGGCATGCTTGCGCTGGGGCGGAGAGGCCGCTCGCCCGGTACGCTGGAAAAGCCGCCCGTCACGCCCATCCCCGCTTGTGACCGGCCCAATGCGACCAATCAGCAGGAGGAGCTCGACCCCGCGCGGCTTCGCCCCTACGCCCCCGGGGACGCCCCGGGGCTCATCTCCTGGAAGCAGACCGCTCGCCACGGCAGGCTCATGGTCATAGACAGGGCCATCGCCAGCTCGCCAGCCAGACGAGAGGGCGCCAGCACTGGCACGGACGTTCCAAGCAACCGAGAACCAGGCTTCCTCAACTTGCGAGCGATACGGCGACACTGGCACCTCCATGTCACCACGCTTCCGGGCAGAGGCGTCGATTTGCTCTGTCTTGCCCTCTTGTTCGTCCAGGCCTTTGCCGCGTTGCGTGCGCTCGTGCACCCTGGAAGCTGGCTCCAGGCGGTCACCACGATGATTGCACTCGCGGCATCGCTCGCCGTCCTCATCCCAAGGCCAAGCAGCACCAGGGGCATGGTAGTGACCGCCGCCGCGGGGTCCGCCCTCATTGCGATGTTCGCGCTCCCGCTGGCGCTTCTCGCCCTGTTGCCAGCAGGCGAGGGAGCCACGTCGCTCGTCGCGCTCGCGGGGCGCACGCGGGACGGGGCCCTTGCGCTCTATCACGCCTGGCCGCCCCTCGAAGCCAACGGCGATGCCGCCGTGGCACTCGTGCTTGCAGGCGCGCTTGTCGCGCAGGGCCTCTGGCTCGTGTGCCTGTCAGGGTCCACGCGATCACTTGCGGCTCTCATGCCCCTTGCGCTCCTGACGATGCGGGAGGTCACGCGCGGGCCCGCCCCGAGCTGGTGGGAGCTCGCGCTTCTTGTGCTGCCCACCGCCGTCCTACTTCTCCGCGGAGACCCCGCGCTAATACGCCACTTCGCCAAGAGTGCCACAAGCCTCCGCCACAAAGCCAACGCCCGCATCGCGCTCGTCACGTCCATCGCAAGCATCGCGTCGCTCGCCATGGCCCTCGTGCTGGCGTCGCCCCTGCAGGCTGCTCTGCAAAGAAGCGGCATCTGCCCCCAGGGTGTTCTTCTCGAAGGAAGCGTCAACCCCATGGCCGACCTCTCCCAGGCACTGCGCGCCGGTGGCGATGATGCGCAGCTTGTCTACCAAAGCAGCTCGGGCACCCCAGTCTACCTGCGGCTAGACACCATCAGCGACTTGGCTGGCATCACATGGGAACTCGACAATGGCGCAGATAAGGCAAGCTCCTTCCCATGGTCCACCCGTGAGTTGCCACCCAGCGCAACCAGCGCATCCGCACCAGACGCGCCCCAGATGAGCGTAAGGGTTTCGGTGCGCAATCTGAGATGCCACTTTGCGCCCATCATCCCCGGGGCAACCAGCTTCGCCATCAGCGGCAGCGCCTCAAGCGACGCGTGGCGCTGGACTCCCGCGGACTCGCTCTGGTCGCAGGCGGGCACAACGGGCTCGCTTGCCTATACGGTTGCAGGCTCCTACCTGGAGCCCATAACGAAGCCCGAGCAGATTGGCAAGCTCAAAGCGCTAAGAGACGCGTCGGACGAAGCCAAGGGCATCCCGCCGAATGGTGAGCTCTCGCCCTATCTCGCTCTTCCGGACGATCTCCCAGATTCGCTGCGGGATGCGGCCGACGAGGTGCTCGAGCTTGCCGAGAGCCCGGCCAATTCGTCGGGAGGGTCAAGCGAGGACGACATCGAGATGCTTCGCTGGCTGCTCAACTACTTCTCTCATGGGTTCACTTACACGCTCGACGCGCCTCTGGGCACAGACAACCTTTCGTCACTCGACGCGTTCATGAGCGAGCGGCGAGGATACTGCATGCACTTTGCCGCCTCAACGGCCCTCATGGCGCGCGAGCTTGGCATACCCAGCCGTATTGCCATTGGCTATCGCCCCGCCGACGTAAAGGACAACAGCGGTGCATTCGTGATCCCGGCAAACAGCCTGCACGCATGGACCGAGCTCTACCTCAAGGGCCTTGGCTGGGTGGGACTCGACGCGACTCCCGCAACGTCCACGAGCAGGGCGACTACAGCGGCGGCACTCGGCGCGACGCACGGGCAGGCCGAGCCCAAAGCCAAGACGGCCGATACGCGGCCGGCGACAACGCCAGCGGCCCCAACTCAGGCGGCCCCTCGCTCCGATGAGACCGCGTCGCAAGCTGGGGCAGGGGCAGCGCGGCAAGGTCGGAGGGCGGAATTCTCATGGCTCGGGCCCTCCCTGCTTGGGGCGCTTGCCCTCGCCACCCTCTGCCTGCCACGGCTTTTGAGACGCTCGCGAACAAAACGGCGCCTACGCGAGATCGCAGCAGGCAGCGCGCCCTTCGAGGCAGCCTGGAACGAGCTACTCGACCTTGCGATGGACGCGGGCCTCGGACCTTGGCGCCGCCTCACTGAGCAGCAGGTCGTCGATGACATCGTGCTGAGATGCAGCCCCCCGCCGCGGCTCATCGAGGGTCTCCGCCATCTCTTGCGCGAGCGCTGCCTCGCCGCCTATGGGCCGCCCAATGCGGGCCCCGTCAGCGGCGATGCGCGAGATGAACTTGCTCGATTCCTTCGCGAGTTCGCATCGTTAACGCAGCCAGGCCATCCGATACGTCGCTTCGCTCGCTTCTTGTTCCCGCGCTCTGTCGCAGCGCGGATGTGCACCTGAGCGGCTTGGAAGGGGTATGTGGCGGAGAAGCCCCATCGGTTATGCACGTTTGGGGCTGCGGAGACGTGCACAAACGATGGCACGTTCAACTGGCGGCATCTCCCCATCGATACGGCACGTTTCGCGCCGCCGAGACGTGCACAAACAATGGCACGTTGGAGCCGGAGCGCATCGCCATTGCTTTTGCACGTTTCATGCCGTGCGAACGTGCGCAAACGATGGCACGTTCAACTGGCGGCATCTCCCCATCGATATGGCACGTTTGCAGCAGCATCGAGTCGACGTGGTCGACGCCCAGGCGAGAGAGGCTTGCGTCGACGGCCTCGATGATGTGCTCCTTGGAGAAGTCGTACCAGGTAAAGCCATCGTCCTCCTTGCGGATGCCCACCTTGGACTGCAGGAACACGCGGTCGCGCAGGCCGGGTTCGCGGCAAAGACCTCGCCCAGCAGGCTCTCGCAGGCGCCGCGGCCGTAGACGTCGGCGATGTCGAGCGCGTTGATGCCCTCGTCGAGCGCCGTCTCGACCAGCTCGGTGACCTTGGCCACGCTCATCTGGTCAATGCGCATGAGACCCACCATGACCTCGGAGACCTTGGTCTTTGCCTGCCCAAACTCGATGTAGCGCATGGATCCTCCCTTGGTTCGTCATCAAACCCTTCACCGATGCATGGTGTCCCGCGCGAGATGCGCGCGTAATGCCGAGGCGGCAACAAATGACGCGACGCCGGTAAACGGCGACGGCGATGTCGAAGGGGCGGCGCGCCATCGCCTTGCCGCCATAACGGCTGCCGAGAAGAGCATCGGCACGGCACGCCATGCCCACGCAACAGCCGCACGCCATGCCCACGCGGTCCCCGTCAAATCCTTGGCGCACGCAAAACGCGCCCCCTCACCTCGGCGTAACAAAACGTTAATACCTACTTTTCTACTAGGGTATTGACGTATGAATTCGAGCGCCGTATAAACTCATCAGCAGGCAGCGAAAACGAGGAGGTGCCCGAACGATGACCAACAAGACCAACACGATGATGTGCATGCGAATGCTGAGCTCCCGGGCACTGCAGGGGTACGCCCGCGCCTAGCGCCACGAGCACACGCTCGCAGGCCTGCGCGCACCAGCGTCTTCGTTCGCGCCCGGGAGCCCAAAGCTGCCGGGCGCTTTTCTGTACCCGGGATTGAACTGCGACCGGCCAATCATCCAAGCATCACCATCCCACAAGGAGGAACACCATGTCCGACATCACCCCCGAGGTCGAGAAGACCTTCCACTTCGAGACCCTCCAGCTCCACGTTGGCCAGGAGAGCGCCGACCCCGCCACCGACTCCCGCGCGGTGCCCATCTACCAGACCACCAGCTACGTCTTCCGCAACTCCCAGCACGGTGCCGACCGCTTTGGCCTGGCCGATGCCGGCAACATCTACGGCCGCCTGACCAACTCCACCCAGGGCGTCTTCGAGGACCGCATCGCCGCCCTCGAGGGTGGCGTCGCCGGCCTGGCCGTCGCCTCCGGCGCCGCGGCCATCACCTACGCCATCCAGGCCCTCGCCCGCAAGGGTGACCACGTCGTGGCCCAGAAGACCATCTACGGCGGCTCCTACAACCTGCTCGAGCACACGCTCTCGCAGTTTGGCATCGAGACCACCTTCGTCGATGCGCACAACCTCGAGGAGGTCGAGGCCGCGATCCAGGACAACACCACGGTCGTCTACCTCGAGACCCTCGGCAACCCCAACGCCGACATCCCCAACATCGACGCCATCTCCGAGATCGCCCACAAGCACGGCCTGCCCGTCGTGGTCGACAACACCTTTGGCACCCCCTACCTGTTCCGCCCGCTCGAGCACGGCGCCAACGTGGTCGTGCACTCCGCCACCAAGTTCATCGGCGGCCACGGCACCTCGCTGGGCGGCGTGATCGTCGACGGCGGCAACTTCGACTGGAAGGCCTCGGGCAAGTACCCGCAGATCGCCGACCCCAACCCCTCCTACCACGGCATCTCCTTCGCCGACGCCGTGGGCCCGGCCGCGTTCGTGACCTACATCCGCGCCATCCTGCTTCGCGACGAGGGCGCCTGCATCTCGCCGTTCAACGCCTTCCTGCTGCTCCAGGGCACCGAGACCCTGTCGCTGCGCCTCGACCGCCACGCCGAGAACACCAAGAAGGTCGTCGAGTACCTCGCCAACAACCCGCTGGTCGAGAAGGTCAACCACCCGAGCCTGCCCGACCACCCCGACCACGAGCTCTACGAGAAGTACTTCCCCAACGGTGGCGCCTCGATCTTCACGTTCGAGATCAAGGGTGGCAAGGACGCCGCTTGGAAGTTCATCGACAACCTGCAGCTCTTCTCGCTGCTCGCCAACGTCGCTGACGTCAAGAGCCTCGTGATCCACCCGGCCAGCACCACCCACTCCCAGCTCTCCGGCGAGGAGCTCGCCAACGTGGGCATCACGCAGTCCACGATTCGCCTGTCCATTGGCACCGAGCACATCGACGACATCATCGCCGACCTCGAGCGCGGCTTCGCGGCCGTCCGCGAGGGCTAGCCGTCGCATCAGCCAGGCCCTTCCCACAGGGAGCGGCGG
>UQSV01000004.1 GCA_900543875.1 uncultured Coriobacteriaceae bacterium
GCTCGCGCTGCTGCGCCACGAAGAACTTGGCCGACTTGCTGCCCAGCACGCGGGTCATGACCACCATGAACGCCACGCCGGCCACGATGACCAGGCACATCCACACCGAGTAGTACATCATGATGAAGAACACCGTGATGAGGACGACGCCAGTCTGGAAGAGGTTGGGCAGCGACTGCGAGATCATCTGGCGCAGGGCGTCGATGTCGTTGGTGTAGTGGCTCATGATGTCGCCGCGCTGGTGCGTGTCGAAGTAGCTGATGGGCAGGTCCTGCATGCTGTTGAACATCTTCTCGCGGAGCTTCTCGAGCGAGCCCTGCGTGACGATGGCCATGGAGCGGTTCCAGAACAGGGACGCGGCGATGCCCACGAGGTAGACGGCCGCGAGCGTGGCGACGAGGCGGAAGACCTCGGGCTGGGCGGCGGCCCAGTCGCCGGTCTGGCCAAACTGGGTCACGATCTCGAGCGCGCCCTGCAGGAAGACCGAGCCAAACGAGCTCGAAACGGCCGCGATGAGCAGGCATGCGACGATCGCGGGCAGAAGGCGCGGGTAGAACGAGAAGATCGTCTTGATGAGCCTTCCGGCGGTGCCCGCCTTGGCGCGGGGCTTGGTCTGCTGCTTACTCAAGGCCCTCGCCTCCCTTCTTGGCGTTGACGTTCGCGGCGCTGGCAGCGTCGCTCGCCGCCTCGGCGGCCTCGACGTCGGCCTCGTCGGCACCCATCTTGTTCTGCGAGGTGTAGGTCTCGCGATAGATCGGGCTGCGGCGCATGAGCTCGTCGTGGGTGCCCACGTCGGCGATGTGGCCGCCGTCCATCACTACGATGCGGTCGGCGTCCTGCACGGAGGCCACGCGCTGGGCGATGATGATCTTGGTGGTGTCGGGCAGGTAGGTGGCTAGGCCCTCGCGGATCTTGGCGTCGGTCTTGGTGTCGACGGCGCTCGTGGAGTCGTCGAGAATCAGGACCTTGGGGCGGCGCAGCAGAGCGCGCGCGATGCACAGGCGCTGCTTCTGACCGCCGGAGACGTTGGAGCCGCCCTGCTCGATGTAGGTGTCGTAACCCTTGGGGAAGCCGTCGACGAACTCGTCGGCGCAGGCCAGGTGGGCCGCCTCGCGCACCTGCTCGTCGGTGGCGTTCTCGTCGCCCCAGCGCAGGTTCTCGGCGATGGTGCCGCTGAACAGCACGTTCTTCTGCAGGACCATGGCAACGTTGGTGCGCAGCGTCTCGAGGTCGTAGTCGCGCACGTCGACGCCGCCCACGCGCACGCTACCCTCGGTGGCGTCGTACAGGCGGCCGATGAGGTTCACGAGCGTGGACTTCGAGGAGCCCGTGCCACCCAGGATGCCGATGGTCTCGCCGCTCTTGATGTGCAGGTCGACGTTCTCGAGTGCCTGGCGCTCGGCGTGGGCCGAGTACTTGAAGCTCACGTGGTCAAAGTCGATGCTGCCGTTGGCGACCTCGGTCACGGCGTCCTTGGGCGCGGCGATCGTGGGCTCGGCATCGAGGACCTCTTCGATGCGTCGGGCACTCTCGTCGGCCATCGTGACCATGACGAAGATCATCGACAGCTGCATGAGACTCATGAGGATTTGGAAGCCGTAGGTGAAGATGGCCGACAGCTGGCCCACGTCGAACGCGGTGCCGCCGGTGGTGATGATTGTCTGCGAGCCAAAGTAGATGATGACGACCCAGGTGAGGTCAACGGCGAACATCATCAGGGGGTTGTTGAAGGCGAGGAGCTTCTCGGCGCGGGTGAAGTCGAGGCAGACGTCCTGCGCGGCGCGGGCGAACTTGCCCTTCTCGTAGTCCTCGCGCACGTAGCTCTTGACCACGCGCATGCCGGTGACGTTCTCCTCGACCGACTCGTTGAGCGCGTCGTACTTGTGAAAGACGCGCGTGAAGATCGGGCGCACCAGGTGAATGATGTAGAACAGGCCAAAGCCCAGCACCGGGATGACCACCGCGTAGACCAGCGCCAGCGGACCGCCCATGACCGTGGCCATGACGAAGGCGAACACCAGGCACAGCGGCGAGCGTACCGCGATGCGGATGATCATCATGAACGCCATCTGGACGTTGCTGATGTCGGTGGTGAGGCGCGTCACGAGCGAGCTCGAGCTGAACTCGTCGATGTTGGCAAAGCTGAAGCGCTGGATGTTGTAGAACATGTCGCGGCGCAGGTTCTTGGCAAAGCCGCAGCTTGCGTGGCTGCAGGTGATGCCGGCGCCGGTGCCAAAGGCCAGCGAGCACAGGGCGAGAAGGACGAGCACGCCGCTTGCGGGCAGAAGCTCGGCCACGGTGGCGCCCACCTTAATCTGGTCGATGAGGCTGGCCGTGAGGAACGGGATGGCCATCTCGCAGACGACTTCGCCCAGAACGAGCAGCGGGGTGGCGATGGTCACCTTCTTGTAGTCACGGATGCTCTCCGTGAGACGTCGCATGATGGCGGCGTAGCTTTTTTTCATGGCCTTGGCCTTGGCCTTGCCTGCGGCCTCGGCGTCTAGTTGCTGCTGCATGCGCAATCCTCCTTGTCGCTTCCCTTGCTGATGCTGCGCCATCGTTCCTTGATGCGTGCGAGCATGTCCTCGAGCAGGGCGCGTTCGTCGGTGGTGAGGCAGGTGAGGGCCTCGGCGCGGAACCGCTCGCGCTCGGTTTGCTCGCGCTCGGCTTGCGCGTGGCCCTTCTCGGTGAGGCGGACGATGAGCTGGCGCCGGCCCTGCGGGTCGCGTGTGCGCTCGATGAGGCCGTCGCGCTCGATCTTGGCGAGCACCTCGGATAGCGACCCCGCCTTGAGGTCGAACATGTTCATGAGCTCGCGCTGCGGCATGGCGTCGCCGTGCTTGAGTAGGGCGCAGATGATGGGCGCGCGTCCCGAGCGGCCGCCTCCGTGGATGTGGATGTAGTGGCCGCAGAAGCCCAGCGTGTCCACGATGTGGGCGCACTGGCGCTCGCCGGGGTCCTCGATGTCCATCCAGCGCGGGCGGAAGGGGTCGTCGCCGTTGGGCAGGGGATGGGCCTCGATGCGGCCGCAGGGGGCAAAGCCCTCGTTGGCGGACGCGGCTGCCTGGCAGGCCGCGGCGCTGGTGGGCGCGGTTGTCGGGCTGGTGATGGCTGTGGCGCTGGCGGTCGTAGCTGCCGTGCGGGCGGTGCCGGCGGTTGCGGCGGTGGCTGCCGGGCGTGGCGCGGCGTCCTGACTCGACTGGGCCGTTGAGCTGGGCGTTTCGTGGGTCTCCATGGTGCTCACCTCCTTTGCTGACGTTGGCATGTTGCTCCTCTCTCATATGTTGTGCAGGAACATGATAGGACGCCGGGCGAGTAATAGTAAAGGTACCTAACGATGTGGGAGCCTAATTAATAGGAACTTAACATTTTGAAACCTACCTATTATCAGGTTCGCCTCAGTGGAAGGTGTCTGCCAGCGAGTGGGCGCGGGTTGGGCGCCGCGCCGCCCCTCGGCCACTCCGCGAGCGGAAGGTGCCTGCCAGCGAGTGAGTGCGGGTCGGGGAGAACGCCGATCGCCTTCTCCTCTGCCAGCGCCCGTGTTGCGGTTTGTTACAAACTGCGGTTCTGTCCGCGCAGTTTGCAGCAAAGCAGCGCTTTTTGCCGTTTTAGCAACAGAAATACGGAAAGAACTGCGTGTTTGTGCAAAACCACGCGGCAAGAAACGCAGTTCTGCACAAACGGTAAGTGCCGAGAAGGGCGCCTTGCTGTTATCCACAAATTCCTAGGAAAACGGGCTAATGCCTGTCCGTTAAATGTGTATTTCGACAAATTCCTAGGAAATTGTGATCGGGAGAGGGGACTGGTGACTGCCAGGGGAGGCGGTTACCGTTTGCTGTAAATGACCGATTTGTGTAAGGCGGGGGCTCTGCCGAGAACGGCAGATTGCAACAAACGCTCACCTTGTGTAAGCGCAACACCCTGCAGCAACGTTCGCCAGCCCGCGAAATGTAAACGAAACGTAAGCCCGCGTCACGCGGCTGTAAGGAGCCGTCAGGCAAACGTAAGGGACGGCCGTTGAGCGAGGAATCGCAACCGCTGGCCTATAGATTGATTCACGACACGGAGGCGCGGGCCCAAAGACCGGCAAGCGGCCGGTCGTTCGCACGCCTCCACACACCACTCTCAAGGGAGAATCATGAGCATGGACATGTCTCGTCGTCAGTTCCTCGGTGGCCTGGCCGGTGGCCTCGCCGCCTTCGCCGGCCTTGGCCTCGTTGGCTGCGGCGGCTCCGGCTCCGCCTCCACCGCCGCTGCCAGCACGGAGGCTGCCGCCGACCTCTCCGGCTCCGTCACCTGCTCGGGCGCCACGAGCTTCCAGCCGCTCGTCGAGGACGCCGCCAACGCCTTCATGGACGCCAACGCCAACGTCACCATCACCATCTCCGGCGGCGGCTCCGGCCAGGGCCTGTCCGACGTCAAGGACGGCAAGGCCCAGATCGGCCGCTCCGACATCTTCGCCGAGGAGAAGCTCGAGGCCGCCGACGCCGCCAAGCTCGTCGACAACCAGGTTGCCGTTGTGGGCATGGGCCCGGTCGTGAACAGCGACGTCGACGTCGACGACCTTACCACCGAGCAGCTCAAGGGCATCTTCACCGGCGAGATCACCGACTGGAGCCAGGTGGGCGGCACCGCCGGCCCCATCCAGGTCATCAACCGCAAGGCCGGCTCCGGCACCCGCGCCACCTTCGAGAGCGCCGTGCTCGCCGGCGCCGCCGTGCCCGACTCCTTCAAGCCGGTTGCCGAGGAGGACTCCTCGGGCACCGTTGTCGAGAAGCTCCAGCAGACCGCTGGTGCCATCTCCTACCTCGCCTTCTCCTACTTCGATGACACGAAGTTTAAGGCCCTGAAGGTCGACGGCGTCGAGCCCAAGAGCGAGAACGTCGAGTCCGGCGACTTCAAGATCTGGTCCTACGAGCACATGTACATCGCTCAGGACGCCGACGAGGTCACCAAGGCCTTCATTGACTACATGCTCTCCGACGAGGTCCAGGGCTCGCTCGTCGAGGAGAAGGGCTTCATCCCCCTGACTGGCATGAAGGTCAAGAAGGACGCCTCGGGCACCATCTCCGCCGCCTAGTCTCACCTCCCTTCGCGGGGCGCGTCTTCGACTCAGGGGCGCGCCCCGTCCTTTTTTCTCCCCACTCGCAAAGGACACTTCATGGCAAAACGCCTGATGCCAAAGAGGAGCCTGGAGAACGTGGGCCTGGGCCTCACGGGCGCCTGCGTGGCGCTCGTGGCGCTCGTCGTCGTGACGCTCATCGTCATGGTGACGACCGAGGGCCTCACCACGTTCTATACCAATGGCGTTGACTTTGGCAGCTTCATCACCGGACAGAACTGGATTCCGTCCGACGGGCGCTACGGCGCGGCCCCGCTCATCGTGGGCTCCTTCTCCGTGACGCTGCTCTCCACCCTGTTCGCGCTGCCCATCGCCCTGGGGTCGGCCATCTTCGTGGTCGAGGTCCAGCCGGTCTTTGGCCGCAAGGTTTTCCAGCCGCTGGTCGAGCTGCTCGTGGGCATCCCCTCGGTCGTCTACGGCCTCATCGGCCTTACGGTGGTGAACGCCGCGATGCGCGCGATCTTTGGCGAGGCTGCCGGCACCGGCGCGGGCATCCTGTCGGGTGCCATCGTGCTTGCGGTCATGATCTTGCCCACGGTCACGACGCTGTCCATCGACGCGCTCGCCGCGGTTCCCAACGAGTACCGCGAGGGCTCCTACGCCCTGGGCTGCACCCGCTGGCAGACCGTGACTCACGTCGTCCTCAAGAGTGCGCTGCCCAGCCTCATGACCGCCGTCATCCTGGGCATGACCCGCGCCTTTGGCGAGACGCTCGCCGTGCAGATGGTCATCGGTGGCGTCGAGAAGGCCATGCCCTCCGGCCTTCTTGACCCGGCGGCCACGCTCACCACGGCCCTCACGAGCGGCCTCGCCAACGCCACCACGGGCTCGGTCGAGTACCACGCCCTGTGGAGCCTGGGCCTGCTGCTCATGGGCATGTCGCTGCTGTTCATCATGATCATCCACGTCATTGGCAAGAGGGGAGCAAAGAAGAATGGATAGCTCTACGTTTGCCAGCGAGCCCGCCGAGGTCCGCGCCGACCAACCCGCCGACCAGGGCGTGGCCGAGAAGTACGTCGAGAAGGGCACCGATAAGGGCGCCGAGCGAGCCGCGGCCGCCACCGCCTCCGCGACCGCCGCCGTCGACCTCGACGCCCATGCCCGTCGCATCGGACGTCAGGACCGCATCGCCACCGGCGTGCTCACCGCCATCGCCGGCCTCGTCCTGCTGCTGCTCGCAGCCATCGTCGCCTACATCCTCTCGTGCGGCATCGGCAAGGTCTTCCATCCGGGATTCCTCGTGAACGACTCCGCCGACAAGGTCCTGCCCGGCATCGCCACGCAGCTGTTCGACTCGTTCTACATGCTCGTCATCACGCTCATCATCAGCCTGCCGGTGAGTCTGGGCGCGGCGATCTTCCTGGTCGAGTACGCGCCCGACAATTGGGTCACCACCGCGGCCTCCACGGCCATCGAGACCCTCTCGAGCCTGCCGTCGATCGTCGTGGGCATGTTCGGCAGCCTGTTCTTCGTCGTGGTGCTGGGCTGGGGCATCTCGATCATCGCCGGCGCCCTCGCCCTCACGATGTTCAACATCCCCATCCTGGTGCGTGTCATCCAGCAGGCGCTGGCCGACGTTCCCCAGTCGCAGCGCGACGCCGCCCTGGCCATGGGCCTCACCCGCTGGGAGACCACCATCAACGTGCTGCTCCCGGCCGCCATGCCCGCGATCGTGACCGGCGTGGTCATCTCGGCCGGCCGCGTGTTCGGCGAGGCCGCCGCCCTGATCTTCACCTCGGGCTCGGCCGCCGCGCGCATCAACTTCGCCGCCGCCATCACGAGCCCGCGCAGCCCGTGGAACATCTTCCGGCCCGCCGAGACGCTCGCCGTGCACATCTGGAAGCTCAAGATGGAGCCCACCCCCGGCAACGACGAGATCGTCTGGGGCACCGCCGCGGTGCTCATCATCTGCGTGCTGCTGTTCAACGTGCTTGCCCGCGTGGCCGGCAAGGCGCTCTCGAGGAGGCTGACGAGCGAATGACCCAGACCATAAACGAGGAGCTGGCCGACAGGATCATCGCTGCCCAGGCGGCCGCCGCCTGCGCCCCCAGCCCCGACGAGCACCTGCTCGCCACGCAGGACGTCACGGTGCGCTACGACCACACCCACGAGGCCCTGCACCCCACGAGTCTCGCCTTCGATGCCGGCACCGTCACGGCCCTCATCGGCCCGTCGGGCTGTGGCAAGTCGACCTTCCTGCGCTGTCTCAACCTCATGAACCGCGAGATTGCCCGCTGCGACGTGGGCGGCCACATCTACTACCACGGCCGCGACGTCAACACGCGCCAGGAGAACCTCTACGAGCTGCGTTGCTCCATCGGCATGGTGTTCCAGCAGCCCACGCCCTTTCGCAAGTCGATTCGCGAGAACATTCTCTTCGCCCCGCGCCGCCATGGTCGTATCGCGAGCAGGGAGGCCGCAGACGAGCTGGTCGAGAGGAGCCTGCGTCAGGCGGCCCTGTGGGACGAGGTCAAGGACAAGCTCGACCGCAGCGGCCTGGGCCTTTCCGGCGGCCAGCAGCAGCGCCTGTGCATCGCGCGCACCCTGGCGATGCAGCCCGACGTGGTGCTGTTCGACGAGCCGTGCTCGGCGCTCGACCCCATCTCGACCTTCACGGTCGAGCAAACGATTCGCGCCATCGCCGACGCGGGCATGTGCGTGGCAATCGTGACGCACAACATGGAGCAGGCCACGCGCGTCTCAGACCGCACGGCGTTCTTCTACATGGGAGACATGGTCGAGTGCGGCCCCACGAAGCAGGTCTTCATGGCGCCCAGGGACCAGCGTCTCGCCGACTACCTGAGCGGAAGGTTTGGCTGATACGGATGGCTAAGGAGTTCGAAACGAGGACCGGCCGCGAGATCGAGGGCGTCGCGAGCGCCATCAGCGTGCGCGACTTCAACCTCTGGTACGGGGAGTTCCAGGCCCTCAAGGGCATCTCCCTCGAGATTCCCGAGAAGCGCTGCTGCGCCTTCATCGGCCCGTCGGGCTGCGGCAAGTCGACGCTTCTGCGCACGTTCAACCGCATGTGCGACTTCGTCGAGGGCGTGCACACCAACGGCACCGTCGAGTTCTGCGGCCGCGACGTCTTCGAGATGGACGCGAACGCCCTGCGCGTGCACGTGGGCATGGTCTTCCAACACCCCAACCCGTTCCCGATGAGCATCCGCGACAACGTGCTCTACGGCCCGTCGCGCATGCGCAAGCTGGGCCGCGCCGAGGCCGACGAGCTCGTGGAGCGCTGCCTTACCGAGGCGGCCCTCTGGGACGAGGTCAAGGACAAGCTCGACCACAGCGGCCTGGGGCTGTCGGGCGGCCAGCAGCAGCGCCTGTGCATCGCCCGAGCGCTTGCCACGAGCCCCGACGTGCTGCTCATGGACGAGCCCACGAGCGCCCTCGACCCCATCTCGACCCTCGTGGTCGAGGAGCTCATGCTCAAGCTCGCCAAGCAGCACACGGTGGTCGTCGTGACGCACAACATGCAGCAGGCCACCCGCGTGGCCGACAAGACCGCCTTCTTCTACCTGGGAGAGCTCGTCGAGGCCGGCCGCACCCGCGACCTGTTCTCGAACCCCCAGCAGACCCGCACGCAGGAATACCTCTCAGGAAGGTTCAGCTAATGGCTACCCGCACCGAGTTTCTCAAGCAGCTCAAGGACATGGAGGCGCTGATCATGCGCTTTGGCGAGAAGTCCGCGGCAGACGTCCGCGCGGCGGGCCTCGCCGCCACGGGCGACGCCGGTGCCGACGCCGGCATCATCGAGGGCCGCAAGGCCGCCGAGCGCCTGCGCACCCAGATCGAGGGCATCTGCCTCGACACGATGCTGCTCCAGCAGCCCCTCGTGGGCGAGGACCTGCGCTTCGTCTCGGCGACGTTCCGCATCGTCTCCGACCTCGCCCAGATTGACTCGATGACCCGCGACGTCGCGTTCATCTACTCCGAGATGCCCGCCGACGCCCCCACCGAGTTGGGCGGCAACTTCCAGGCCATGGCCGACCGCGCCGCCGCGATGGTCGAGGGTGCGGTGGCGGCCTTCGTGGGCTCCGACACCGTCCAGGCCCGCGCCGTCATCGACGCCGACGACGAGCTCGACCGCCTCTACACGGCCTGCGAGCAGGAGGTCGTCGACCTCATCAAGGGCGGCCAGGGCACCGCGGCGAGCCTGCCCGAGCTGCTCATGGTGGCCAAGTACTTCGAGCGCATCGGCGACAAGGCGCAGCGCGTCGCCGATTGGACGTTCTTCCGCGTGAGCGGTGAGCGTATCCTTTCCTATGGGGATGCGCCGTCCGGCTCCGAGGAGGCGTAGTCCCGAGGTGGAGGCCAACGGGATGGGGAGCGCCCCTGTGATCTACTACGTCGAGGACGAGAAGAACATTCGCGAGCTTGTGGTCTATGCGCTGGCGCAGGCCGGCATCGAGGCCAAGGGCCTGGAAGACGACGCGGCCTTTCGCCGCGCCTGCGCCGAGCGCGTGCCCGACGCGGTGCTGCTCGACATCATGCTCCCCGACACGGACGGCCTGTCCATCCTGCACCGCATCCGCCAGACGCCCGGCCTCGCGCACGTGCCCGTGATGATGCTCACGGCCCGCGACTCCGAGCTCGACACGGTGACCGCCCTCGACGGCGGCGCCGACGACTACCTCGCCAAGCCCTTTGGCATGATGGAGATGGTGAGTCGCGTGAGGGCCCTGCTGCGCCGCTCGCAGCAGGGGCCAGCGGACGCGCCCGCGGCCTCCGACGTGGTCGAGGTGGGGCCGCTGCGCCTGTCCGACTCGCGCCACGAGGTCTCGTGCGCGGGCGAAGCCATGAGCCTCACCGTGCGCGAGTTCGAGCTGCTATCCTTCCTTATGAGGTCTCCGGGGGTCGTCTTCAACCGCGAGACGCTGTTGCAGCGCGTGTGGGGCTGGGACTTCGACGGCGGTAGCCGCACGGTCGACGTCCACGTCCAGACGCTGCGACAGAAGCTGGGCGAGCATGCCGACCTCATCGAGACGGTGAGGGGCGTCGGCTACAGACTGAGAGGCTAGCCATGAGCGATATGGCCACGACGGACACCACCCCCACCAAGGACGCACGCGCTCGCCGGCCGCCCTCGCTTGCCCGGCGCTTCTTCGTGGCTCTGGCGGTGCTCTCCGCCATCGCCGCGGTGGCCGTGCTCGTGTGCTCCTCGCTCATCTACCAGAGCGCGAGCGTCGACGACGCCGGTAAGATGCTCGAGAGCGAGTGCCGCATCGTGCGCTCGGCGCTGTCGGGCAGCGACGTGGACATCATGCGCCTCACCTCGTTTGCCTCGCAGGACGTGCGCGTGACGCTCGTGTCCTCAGACGGCAACGTGCTCTATGACAACCAGAACAACGTGGCCGAGATGCCCAACCACGCCGATCGCCCCGAGATCGCCCAGGCCCTGCAGACCGGCGCGGGCGCGGCCGAGCGCGACTCCGAGACGAGCGGCTACGTGTCGATCTATCGCGCCGTGCGCCTCTCCAACGGAAACGTCGTGCGCCTCGCCGTCGACCGCGACGGCGCCATGACGGCCATCAAGCATGACATGCTGCTCGTCTGCACCGTGGTCGCGGCCGTGGTGCTGCTGTGCTGGGCGGCCTCGCGCCTCGTGGCAGACCGCCTCGTGGCGCCCATCGACGCAATCGACCCGGCAGACCCCGAGCCGCACTCGAGCTACGTCGAGCTCGAGCCGCTCATCGAGCGCATCTCCGACCAGGTGGAAGAGCTGCGCGGGGCCGACCTCATGCGTCGCGAGTTCACCTCCAACGTGACCCACGAGCTCAAGACGCCGCTCTCCTCGATTCAGGGCGCGGCCGAGCTCATCCGCGACGGCATCGCCCGTCCCGAGGACGTGCCCGAGTTCGCCGGGCGCATCTACGACGAGGCCCATCACATGACCGAGCTCGTGAACGACATCCTCACCCTCTCCAAGCTCGACGAGTCCGAGCGAAGCGGCGACCAGAGCCTGCTGGGCTCGGTCGAGCCGGTCGATTTGGACCGCACGGTGAGCGAGGTGGCGCGCCGCCTCGCGCCCGCCGCCGAGGCCGCGGGCGTGGAGATCACCGCAACGGGGGAGAGCTGCGTGGTGCGTGGCATGCCGCACCTGCTCGACGAGCTCGTCTACAACCTGTGCGACAACGCGATCCGCTACAACCGCGAGGGCGGCTTCGTCGACGTCTCGGCGCGCATCGAGGACGGCCGGCCCGTGGTCGTGGTGGCAGACTCCGGCCGCGGCATCCCGGCGGCCCAGCAGGGCAAGGTGTTCGAGCGCTTCTACCGCGTCGACGCGAGCCGCTCGCGGGACACCGGCGGCACGGGCCTGGGCCTGGCCATCGTGAAGCACGCCGCGATGCTGCACGGCGCAGAGCTCACTCTCGACTCTGAGGAGGGGCGCGGCACCACCATCTGCGTGCGCTTCCCGGCCGAGTCGCTCGTCTCGACCCTGGGGGAGTAGGGCACCTGCCGTGCGCTTCTCGGCCGCCCCGGCGCCCGCCGCGTCTGCAACCCGCCTCTAGCGCGAGGGCGTGCCCGTGCCTCTCGGCCGCGTCCGGGTACTGCCGCGCGCTTCTCGGCCTGCGTGGCTGCGCTAGAATAAACAGGTTATCTAGCTCAACAGAGAGGCTCACATGGCAACTGACGCTTCCGCTTCCTCGCGTCCCAGCTTCCCGGCGCGCGCCGTCGTCACGGCCGGCATGCCCTACGGCAACAAGGACCTGCACTTTGGCCACATTGGCGGCGTGTTCGTTCCGGCGGACTTCTTCGCCCGCTTCCTGCGCGACCGCATCGGCGAGCGCAACGTCCTGTTCGTCTCGGGAACGGACTGCTATGGCTCGCCCATCATGGAGGGCTACCGCAAGCTCACCGAGGCCGGCGAGTTTACCGGCACCATCACCGACTACGTGCGCGGCCACCACGACAACCAGAAGGCGGCGCTCGACGCCTACGAGATCTCTCTCGACATCTTCTCCGGCTCGGGCCTGGAGCCGGCCGCGCCCTTCCATGCCAAGCTCTCCGACGAGTGGATCCGCCGCCTGTACGAGGCGGGCGTCCTCAAGAAGCGCTCCACGCTGCAGTTCTATGACACCGAGGCCAAGACGTTCCTCAACGGCCGCCAGGTCATTGGCCGTTGCCCCGTGCGCGGCTGCAAGTCCGAGAAGGCCTATGCAGACGAGTGCGACCTGGGCCACCAGTTCGACCCCGAGGAGCTCATCAACCCCGTGTCGCAGCTCACTGGCACCAAGCCCGAGCTGCGCCCGTGCGACAACTGGTACTTTGACCTGCCCGCCTTCCGCGACGCGCTCGATGCGCTCATGGACGAGTGGGACGCCGACCCGCAGGTGCGCTCCATCGTGACCAAGACGGTGCGCGAGAGCCTCGTGGCGCCGGTCATCTACATCAAGAACGAGCTGCGCGCAGACTTCGACGCTGTGGCCGAGAAGCTGCCTAAGCACACCGTGCACGAGGCGCAGGGCAACCAGGCGTCCTTCTCGGTCGAGTTCGCCAACTGGGAGGCTCGCGACGAGGCGCGCGAGGTGCTCGAGGGTGCGCACGTGCGCTTCCGCACCGGCAAGTGCCTGCTGCCGTTCCGCATCACCGGCAACATCGACTGGGGCGTGGCCGCGCCCGACCTTGAGGGCACCGAGGGCCTCACCGTGTGGTGCTGGCCCGAGAGCCTGTGGGCGCCCATCTCGTTCACGCAGGCCGCGTTGGCCGGCGCCGACGAGGGTCGCTACAGCAGCGACAACTGGCGCGACTGGTGGTGCTCCGACGACGCGCGCGTTTTCCAGTTCATTGGCCAGGACAACATCTACTTCTACTGCGTGGCGCAGCCCGCGATGTGGGAGGCGATGGGCTGGGGCCTCAAGCAGACGACGCCCGTGGCCAACTACCACATCCTGTTCATGAACAAGAAGGCCTCGAGCTCGGGCGCCATCAAGCCGCCCATGGCCGCCGAGCTGCTCGACCACTACACCCCCGAGCAGCTGCGCGCCCACTGGCTGTCGTTGGCGCTCGACGCCAAGGCTGTGAGCTTCTCGCCCAAGGTGTACGACACGAGCGTGAGCCACAAGGACAAGAAGACGGGCGAGGACGTGCTGGTCTGCAACGACCCGCGCGTGGTCGACCCGGCCCTCAAGGAGAGTGCCTTCCTCACCAACATCTTCAACCGCCTCGCGCGCAGCTGCTTCTACGGCGCGCAGAGGGCGTGTGGCGGCAAGCTGCCCGCGGTCGAGGCGTCTGCCGAGGTCATCGAGGAGTGCCGGGCCGCCACGCTGGCGTTTGAGCGCACGGTGCACGGGATGGACTTCCACGGAGCGCTTGCCGCGGTGGAGGAGTTCGCCCGCGCGGCCAACAAGCGCTGGGACGCGGCGAGCAAGGCCGCGGGCGACGACGAGGCCGCCTACGTGGCCGCCCTGGCCGACGCGTTCGCTGCGCTTCGCACGACGGCGCTGCTCATGCACCCCGCGGTGCCCGCCGGCTGCGAGCTGATCTGCGAGCACATGGGCTTTGAGAAGCACGACTTCTTCAGCTGGGAGCACGCGCTCGAGACGCCGCGCCAGCTGGCGGAGGCTCTGGGCGAAGATGCGAGCGAGCACGCGCTCATGGAGCTGCCCCCGCGCTTCGACTTCTTCCGCAAGCACGAGAGCCAGTACAAGAAGTAGGGCTCATCGCTTGGCCGCCGTTCGCATGCCACATGCGGGCGGCGGCCTATTTTGTTAGCGGGCGGTGGTTGGCGTACCTCTCTCATTGAGGTTCCCTCGCTTGTCTCTTGTTCTCCGTCCCCTTTCCTCCCCCACGGCGTCCCTCTCCCCTCACCGAGGCCCTCTGCTTGCCCGTCGCTGTGAAGCCCGGGCCCCCGGACGCTCCCGTCGAGGTTTCTTGCTTGCGGAATGGTACAAACTGCGGTTCTTGCCGCGCAGATTGTTACAAACCCGCGGTTCTTGCCGTTTTAGCTGGCGAAATACGGAAAGAACCGCGTGTTTGTGTAAAACCGCGCGGCAAGAACCGCAGTTCTGCACAAACGGCAGGCCCTCAGCTCCGGGTTGTGTCCTGTGGTCACGGCGAAGGTAGGGGGGTTCCTACTCTCCCATATTGTTTTTGAAGAGCCGCTTCCACAGCGCGTACTGGCGCTTGACGATGCGCTGGCTTGGGATGTTCTTTCGCACGCCCAGCGCAAGACGAATCGATTCCATGAGCCCCCGGTAGAGGTCGTAGTTCTTGACCTGCTTCTTTGTCACGTACAGAATCTGGTAGCCCATGGCGAGCAGGGCGTTGTTTCTGCCCGCGTCGCTCTCCATGCGCTCCTTGGTGGCATGGACCGCTCCCTGGTACTCATAGATGAGGTGCTTGTCGGCCCAAAGACCATCGGGCTCGACCGTGCTCTTCGTCGTGAGCGACCTTGCCTTATCGTTGAGCTCAACCGTGCTGTTAAGCAGCGGTTTTGGCAAACCGAATCCTCCAGAAAGGCGTGGGGCAACTATGGCGTGGCAAAGTCGTGCCTCGGCTGGCGAGGCGGCTCTATTAGCGGTCGACGCGATCATCCTCTCGAGGTTGGCGCGTCTCCGCTGTCCCATGAGTCCGTCAAGCTGGCTGGCCAGGTCCGCAATCTCATCCAAGCTGCAGATTGCCGGCAGCTTATAGAGGCAACCCTCCTCAACCGTTGTGTCGGGGGCGAACGTACCGCAGCACTCATAGGCGAGCAGCGATGCCCGCTCGTTTGTAGAGGAGCAGCCAAGCTCCCAAAGCGCAAACTCGGGCGAGCATACCCTCACGCCCGGCGCAATGACGCTGGTAAGGGCGTGGGGATCGAGCCCGGTGCGGATATGCGGCCTCATGAAATCCGCTCGCGGGCGCCTGTGTCCATCCAACACCAGGACGTCGAGCTTTGGTTGGCCGAGAAGGGCGAGAAGGTCGGTCACGCTTCCCACCTCGAGGTCATTGCCGCGGGCCTCGGCCAGGCGACGGGCACGGTGGTAGAGCAGGGCGCTCTCGTGGGACACGATGACCTCGTCGCTGGGCATGGCTCCTCCTCGCTCGTTTGGGCCATGCTAGCGGTTGCGTCTAAAAAATCCCCGTGCTTGGGCAAACACAAACCTAACACGCGAGGTGGACGGCTTGTGGCGCGCAAGTGGCGGGGTGGCGCAATCGGCGGGCGGCGGCATCGCGGCCGCAAAAGGTATCATCGTGGATAAGAGGTGCGAGAGATGCGGCCACGCGAGGGTCGTCGACGCGTTGCGATGCGCACGAGAAGTACGAGCAGCACGAGAAGCACGAGAGGTGCGAGCAGCACGAGAAGCGCGGCGAGGCCGGGGCGCTCAGCGCACAACGGACGGGACGCGCCCGTGCGTCGTGCCTAAAGCGTGGTGTGCAACGGACGGGACGCGCCCGCGTCGCGCCGAAAGCATGGCGCGCAGCGAGCGGGGCCCACGCCGCGCGCCGCAGGTGTGGCACGCAACGGGCGGGGCAGAACGAAAGGGGAGGGCGAGGATGAAAGCAACCTGCGAGGTGGAGGTGCGTGTTCCCAGTGGCATCACGGTGGGCGCGCGCGTCTTCGCTCCCGCTGGCGTTACCGACGAGCCGGGCACGCCGTTCGCGGTGACCTGCAGCCCGGCACCCCTCATCTTCGTGGACAGCCGGCCCGTCTCTGGGATGCTCGAGGACCGTGCCTCCCGTGGTGGCAGCGTCGTGGTCATCGAGGACAACGTCGAGCCGGCCGACGTCCTCGAGGTGGCGAGTCGCCTGGGCATCACGCAGTTTTGGCTGGCCGGGCCCGACGTCGACGAGGCGCGCGCTCTCGCCCCCGCCCGCATCCTCGCAGCCGAGCCCGTGCGCCGCCATCGTCCCCTTGTGACGTTTGGCGAGCTGGGACCCCAGGTGCGCGAGACGGGCGACTCGCTTGTCGTGCGCCGCGCCATCATGGACGACGAGCCCGCCGTCCAGGCGATGTATGATCACCTGCTCGACTCCTGCGACGTTCCCGGTGCCGAGACGTGCGGTTGGAAGCGCGGCTACTGGCCACTGCCCAACGACGTGCGCAATCGCATCGAGGCGGGCACGACCTGGGTGGCGCAGGACGCGGCCGCCAGCGGTCCCGGCGACGCCGTCCTCGGGGCCATGTCGCTCGACGGCGACCTTGGCCTTCCCGGCGTCGAGCTGCCCCTCGCTCCCCTCGAGCCGGGCGAGTGGCTCACGTGTCACCTGCTCGCGGCTGACCCCGCGGCGCGTGGCCGTGGCGTGGCGACGGCGCTGCTCGCCGCCTATGCGCGCGAGGGCATCGCACGGGGTTGCAAGGCGCTGCGTATCAACACCTCGCCGCAGAGCCTCTCCAACAACTTGTACCATGAGCTGGGGTTTGTTCTCCACAAGCCGGTGTGGTTCCCCTATGAGGGGCTGCCCCTTACGGGTTGGACCAACGTCTACGAGCTACGTCTCGATGGCGAGGGGATCGTGCCCCAGGGCGACCCCGCCGCGCCTCGCGCCGACGCTGCCGCGCCCCGTGCCGTGTGCCGCGCGTCCCGCATCGAGGACGCTGCGCCCCGCGCCTCCGCCGTCTCACCTGACGGGGAGCCCGTGCGATGACCGAGCTTCTTGACATCGACTTCCTGGGAGACGAGCGGCTGCGTGCCCGGCTCACGCGCTGGAGCCTTGTGCTCCTCGCGTGCGGCCTCGTGGCGACGCTTGCGGTAGCACCCCTGCTCGCCAGTGGCGTCGCCCTTCACCCGCTGACGGCGCTTGCCCTGCTCGCGGGCGTCACGCTGGTGTCGCTGCCCGTCCACGAGCTCGTCCACGCCCTCTTCTTCAGGCTCCTGGGCGGCCGCGGCGTGCGTGTGTGCTTTGGGCACGCGGACGGCATGCTCTACGCGGGGTGCCCGGGGCTCGTGCTCACCCGCGGGCGCTTCCTCGTTGTGCTGCTTGCGCCCACGGTGGTGCTCACCGTTGCGCTCGTTCTAATTGGTATGGTGTTTGACCTGCTGTTTATTGCTCTTTTTGCGGCGTCTTTCCACCTGTCTGGATGCGCGGGAGACCTGCTCGCCGCCTGGATCGTTGCCCGCGAGTCCGCCTGCACGCACTGCCAGGACACCGAGGTGGGCGTGCGCCTGCTCGCCGCCAAGGCGTAGACGCGTTCCTGCCCCGCTCGCGTCCGTCACAGGCCCGCGGTAGGATGCTGTGCGAGAAACCTCTGCCTGCTGGCCGTCCCGCGGCCGCGGCGGGCTTGCGAAAGGTATGCGTATGGATAGCTTGAAGATCGCCGTCGCCCAGATGAACACGACGCCGGGCGACTTTGACCGCACGGTGGCCGCAATGCTCGCGTATGGCAACCAAGCAGCCGAGCAGGGCTGTGGCCTCGTGGTTTATCCGGCCGCTGCCCTCATGGGCCCAGACCCCCAGACGCTTGTGGCCGATGAGTCCTACCAGCTTGCGATGATTCTCGCGCTCAAGCGCCTGGCCTGCGGGCTCAAGGTCGACGCGCTCGTTCCCTTCGTCTCGTGCGCGTCCGGCTCGCCGCGCTTCGACGTCGCGGTCATCTGCGGCGGTGCGCTCAAGGCCGCCTCGGCGGTCGACGGGTCGCTGCCGCTGGGGACCTTCGGCGACACCGGACGAGGCATCTTCCCCGCCGCCGACCCACTCGCGCCGCCCGTCGCCGCAGACGTGGCGCAGCTCGTCGAGCCCACGGTCGTCGACTATCGTGGTATCGCCCTGGGCCTGGCGCTCTCCGCGGCCGACCTCGCGGCCTTTGCCGAGGACCTCACCGCAGACGTCATCTGCTACATGCCCGTCGACGCCTTCAACGCCGATGACGAGCAGAGCTGCCTGGCCCCCTCGGTGGCCGACGGCTGCTACACGCGCGAGGTTCGCGACGCCAACGCCTGGCTGGTTGCGGCGGGTGCCGCCGGCGCCTACGACGACATGGTCTACGTGGGCGGCAGCTTCGTGATGGCACCCTGGGGCGAGCTCCCCGCGGTGGCCCCCTCGAACACCGAGGACCTGCTGACCTGCGATATTGGCGTGCTCGACGAGGGACCGCTCGCGCAGTCCGTCGATGCGCCCGCCTACGATCGCCCCGCGCTCATATGGGAGGCCCTTGCGGCCGCCGTGCGCGACCAGGTCTCCAAGCGCGGCCTTTCCGGTGTGGCGCTCGTGGTCGACGGAACGCTTGCGAGCAGCGCCGTTGCGACCCTGGCGGTCGACGCGGTGGGGCCGCTGCGCGTGCACGCGCTCGTCTCGGCACGGGACCGCGCCGCGCTCGATGATGCCCGGGCGCTCGTGCGCCTGCTGCGCATCCGCGACGTGGACGAGGTGTCCGCCCGCGACCTCGACCGGGCCGCGTCTGCCCTGGGCGACGACGAGGCCGACCTCACGGCGGCGCTTCTGCAGGTGCGCCTGGGCGCGCTTGCCCGGGGCGAGGGGCTGCTTGCCCTGTCGAGTGCCGACAAGACCGAGCTCGCGGTTGGCGCCGGCGCGCCCCTTGGCGGCGCCTGCGTGGCCGCACGGGCCTTCGCACCGTTTGGCGACGTCTACCGCTCCGACGTGGCACGAGCCGCACGCTGGAGAAACACCGTTTCGCCCGTGATGGGCGCGGGCTGCTTCGAGCGTCTGTGCGTGCCGCGCGGCCTGGGCCTCGAGTCCGTTGCCACAAGCGACGAGGGGCGCCTCTCCGAGCTCGACGCAGTGCTGCTGCTGCGTATCGAGCGACATGCGCAGACCTCCGAGCTCGTTGCCTCGCGCCTGGGCGAGCAGGGCACCCTGCGCGTGCTCGAGCGCCTGGCCCTGTGCGAGGCGAGCCGTCGCCAGGGGCCAACCTACCCGGTGGTCTCGGCGTGCTCGCTTGCGGAGTGCGGCCGCCCCGTGGCCGACGCCTGGAGGGACCGCGTGATGAGCGAGGTGGAGCTGGCCGAGGTCGACCGCGTGCGCCCCAGCGGATCTCGCGCGATGCCGCGCGCCGCCTCGACGAGGCCCGTGGGCGCTCCCATGGCGCCGGCGTCGTCCGCGCCCGCGGGATGGCAGGCGGCGGGCGGCCCGGCCGCAGGGCTCGACTTCTCCATTCCCGACGAGGTTAGGGACCAGATTGGCCCCAAGGCTGGCGAGCTCATGGGCTTTCTCAAGGAGCTCGCGGACGGCCGACGCCTGCGGGGCGAGTCGAACAGGCCCGGAAAGGACGGCCCTGGCCCCTGGATGGGTGGGCTTTTCTCGGATAACTAGGCTTGTGAGCTGCGTTTATGGGGGCTGGTTGCCTGGGCTTGCCATCTTCTCGAACATATTTTCGTATACTGTGCGAGAAGTGCCCGCGGCCATGCTAGAATAGAACCTGTGTTCGGGTAGTGACGCTGGCCACCGCTTGCGCGGTGGCCACGAACTCGCAGGGAGGTGCGCATGATCGTCCTGGGAATCGATCCCGGCCTGGCAAACACGGGCTGGGGCGTCATCGAGACACGCGGGTCGCTCGCGCGTGCCCGTGCCTACGGCTGCATCCACACCGAGGCCGACGAGCCGCTCCACGAGCGCCTGGGCCGCATCTGCAACGAGCTGTCCGAGGCAATCGGCCGCTACGAGCCGGCAAGCGTCGCCATCGAGGACATCTTCTTTGGCCAGAACACGCGCTCGGCCATCCTCACGGCCCACGCGCGCGGCGCCGCCCTCGTGGCGTGCTCGCAGTGCGGGGTCGAGGTGGCCAGCTACACGCCCATGCAGATCAAACAGGCCGTGGTGGGCACGGGCGCCGCGGACAAGCGCCAGGTAACGTACATGGTGCGCAACGTCCTCGCGCTCGACCACGACCCAAAGCCAGACCACTGCGCGGACGCCCTCGCGGCGGCCGTGTGCCACGCAAACCTCAGCCGCACCTTCGCGGCCTCGGCCGTCCACGGCGCCGCGGCTGCCAAGGCCATGGCGGCCACGAAGTCGGGGCTCACCGCCTCGACCGAACATGACAGGAGGAGGGGCGCATGATCGTCCAGCTTACTGGTACGCTCATCGAGCTCACGGCCTCGCACGCCGTGCTCGACGTGGGCGGCGTTGGATACGAGCTCGGCATCTCGGCCGTCACGGCCGGGTCGCTGCCCGAGGTGGGCACCCCGGGCGTCACGCTGCTCGCGCGCCTGCAGGTGCGCGAGGACGCCATGACGCTCTTTGGCTTCTCCACGCGCGAGGAGCGCTCGCTCTTCGACAGGCTGTGCGCCATCTCGGGCGTGGGTCCCAAGCTCGCGCTCTCCGTGCTCTCGACCTTTACGCCCTCGCAGCTCGCGGGCGTGGTCGTGGCGAACGACGCCGGCATGATGGCGACCGCCCCCGGCGTGGGCAAGAAGCTCGCCGGGCGTCTGCTGCTCGAGCTCGAGGGCGTCTTTACCAAGGATCCCACGCTCGTGAGCCTTGCCACCGCCGCGAGCGTTCCCAGCAAGTCGGGCATCGTGGCGCCCGCCCCGGTTGGCGTCTCGGGCGTCGAGGCAGACGTCACGGCCGCGCTTCTCGCCATGGGCTTCACGGGCGAGGAGGCCACGCTTGCGCTCGATGGCTACGAGCAGGCGGGCGCCACCACAACCAAGACGGCCCTCGAGTACGCGCTCAAGCGCCTGGGGAGGAGGTCGTAGATGTGGGAGGCAGATCCCTCGCGTGACCTGTTCGCAGACGGCGCGGGCGCCGGCTCCGCGCATGGTGTGGGCTCGCAGCAGCCGCGCGGCGTGTCGGCCCAGCTCACGGCTGACGACCTCGACATCGACCGCAGTCTGCGCCCCCAGACGCTCGACGAGTACTGCGGCCAGATGCGCGTGCGCCAGAACCTGCGGGTGCTCATCGAGGCCGCCAAGAGCCGCCACGAGCCGCTCGACCACGTGATCTTCTCGGGCCCCCCGGGCCTTGGCAAGACCACGCTCGCCTCGGTCGTGGCGAACGAGATGGGTACCAAGATCCACACCACGAGCGGCCCGGCCATCGAGCGCACGGGAGACCTCGCGGCCATCCTCACCAACCTCGAGGCCGGAGACGTGCTCTTCATCGACGAGATCCACCGCCTCAACCACAACGTCGAGGAGGTTCTCTATCCGGCGATGGAGGACTTCTTCCTCGACATTGTGATTGGCAAGGGCCCCGCGGCCCGCTCGATTCGCCTCGATGTGCCGCGCTTTACCCTGGTGGGCGCCACCACGCGCACGGGCCTGCTCACCGGTCCCTTGCGCGACCGCTTTGGCATCTCGTTCAGGCTCGACTACTACTCGGTCGACGAGCTGGCGCAGATCGTCGAGCGCAGCGCGGGCATCCTGGGCGTCGCCATAGACCATGACTCCGCGCTCGAGGTGGCAAGCCGCAGCCGTGGCACGCCGCGTCTGGCAAACCGCCTGCTCAAGCGCGTGAGGGACTACGCGCAGGTGCGCGCGGCCGGCGCCATTACCTCCGAGGTAGCCGCCGAGGCCATGAGCTTCTTCGAGATTGACGAGCTGGGCCTCGACTGGATGGACACCAAGATCTTGCAGGCGCTTGCCGTGACATTCCGCGGCAGGCCCGTGGGGCTTTCGACCATTGCGAGCTCGGTGGGCGAGGACCCCTCGACCCTGGAGGACGTCTACGAGCCCTACCTGCTGCAGCGTGGCCTCATCATCCGCACGCCGCAGGGAAGGCAGGCAACGCTTGCAGCCTTCGAGCACCTGGGGGTCACGCCGCCCACCTAGGGGTAGGACTTGCGGGCGATTGGGCGGTTGGCGACCGCTGCGTTCGCCAATCCGCTCTACTTACGCCGCCCGCCCAGGGGTAGCAAGCCCGTGTATTTGTGCCAGCGCGCATATACAAGGTGCCAAAACGCATAGAATGAGTGAGACCGGAATAGAGAGAAGGGCCCGCCACCTGCATCATTGCAGCTGGCGGGCCTGCTCAAAGCGTATAGGACTGACCATGCTGCAACGTGATTACCTCACCGAGATGGTGCGTCGCTTCGCCAACGTCCTCGCGCGTCGCCTGCGCACGGCCCTCCTCGACACCGACCCCGAGGCCATCAAGGACCTCGAGGACGCCGTGGGGTCGCTGCTCGACCTCGACGGCGTCACCGCGATGTCGCTCGATCCCAGCTCGCTCGTGACGATGATGGAGCTGTCGGGCGTGGCAGACTCGCTCGCGTCCTATGCCAACTATGCGCTGCGTCGCATCGCCGACGCCTACGATGCCCAGGGCCAGCCCGCGCTCGCGCAGACTCGCCGCGTCCAGGCCGACGCTGTGTGCACCTCGTTTCTCTGCGAGCCCTCCTTCGTGCCGGCCGAGCTGGCCGAGCTCGACGCCAGCCTGGGGGAGCGCTAGCATGGCCGCCGCTAACGTCGGCGCCGTCCAGGCCCGCCCCGCGTCCGAGAGCCCTCTTCACGTGCCCAGCGAGATTGGCCGCCTGCGCCGCGTGTGCCTGCACCGCCCCGGCGAAGAGCTGCTCAACCTCATGCCGGCAGACCTGGGCCGCCTGCTCTTCGATGACATCCCCTTCCTCGAGGTCGCCCAGGCAGAGCACGACCGTTTTGCCGAGCTGCTGCGCAACGAGGGGGTCGAGGTCGTCTACCTCGAGCGTCTCGTGGCAGATGCCCTGGCCGCTGTGCCGGGCGCGCGCCAGGAGTTCACGAACCAGTTCCTCGCCGAGTGCGGCGTGCACGACAACGTGGCGCTTGCTGCCATCCGCGAGCTGCTCGACTCCATTCGCGACCCCTATGACCTCGTGCTCAAGACCATGGCGGGCGTCACGCGCCGCGAGCTCGAGCTGCCGCTGGGCAGCCGCTACATCGCGGGCACGGGTGTGGTGGCCGCGACCAGCGCACGACTTGGCTCCACCTCCACGCTCGTCGCCGCGCTTGGCGACTCGGCCGAGCCCGACACCGAGCTCATCGTCGACCCCATGCCCAACCTCTACTTCACGCGCGACCCGTTCTGCGTGGTGGGGCCGGGAGTGAGCCTTAACCGCATGTACGAACACACGCGCCGCCGCGAGACCATCTACGGGCGCTTCCTGTTTGCGTGCCATCCTGGCTACCGCAACGTTCCGTTGTGGTACGACCGCGACCTTGCCTATCACATCGAGGGTGGCGACGTCCTCGTCTTGGGCCCCGACACCATCTGCGTGGGCATCTCGCAGCGCACCGAGGCGGCTGCGATCGACACCCTCGCGAGCCGCATGATCTGGGACGACGTCTGTCCCATCGAGCGCCTCTTTGCCCTGCGCATCCCCGAGAGTCGTGCGTTCATGCACCTCGACACCGTGCTCACCCAGATCGACGTCGACAAGTTTACCGTTCACCCGGCCGTCCTTGGCACGCTGCAGGTCTTCCGCATCACGCGCGGCTCCCAGCCGGGCGAGCTTACCGTCGAGGAGGTGCGCGACTCGCTCGACCGCATCCTCGCGCGCATTCTCGGGCTCGGCGCCGTGCAGCTCATCCGCTGCGGCGGGGGAGACCCCATCGCGGCCGCGCGCGAGCAGTGGAACGATGGGTCCAACACCCTTGCCATCGCTCCCGGGCGCATCTGCGTCTACCAACGAAACTCCGCCACCAACGAGGCCCTCTATCGCGCGGGCCTCGAGCTCGTGGTGCTGCCCAGTTCCGAGCTGTCGCGTGGCCGCGGGGGCCCGCGCTGCATGAGCATGCCGTTCGTGAGAGACAACCTGTAGCCTCCGGGAGGGCTGCCAGCCTTGACGGTTGGCGGCCCGTCTCCGTTGGGGGCGTGGGTGTCGCGCCTCTCCTCCTGGCCCCGCGTCCTTCTCGCATGGATGGGTTGAATTGGCTATATCATCTCGCTATAATCACAAAACATTGGATTACACACACATTTATGCAAGAATCTGAATATTCAAAGCAATGAAGCACGGCGTCTGAGAGGGGCCACCATGAATCACACGAAGACAGACGAGACCTACGCAGCCAAGGGCGTCGACCTCTCGGGCCGCAACTTCCTCAAGCTGCTCGACTACTCCACCGACGAGATCCTCTACCTCATCGACCTCGCGGCCGAGCTCAAGGCCATGAAGAAGGCCGGCGAGCGCCACGACTGGTTGCACGGCAAGAACGTCGTGCTGCTGTTCGAGAAGACCTCCACGCGCACCCGCTGCAGCTTCGAGGTGGGCGCAATGGACCTGGGCATGGGCGTCACCTACCTCGATCCCAAGAGCTCGCAGATGGGCAAGAAGGAGTCCATCGAGGACACGGCCCGCGTGCTTGGCCGCATGTATGACGGCATCGAGTACCGTGGCTTTGCTCAGTCGATCGTGGAGGACCTCGCCGCCAACGCCGGCGTGCCCGTGTGGAACGGCCTTACCACCGAGTTCCACCCCACGCAGATGATCGCCGACATGCTCACTGTGCGCGAGCACACCGGCAAGCTCGCCGGCAACAAGCTCACGTTCATGGGCGATGCGGGCAACAACGTGGGCAACTCGCTCATGGTGGTGTGCGCCAAGCTCGGCATCGACTTCTGCGCCTGCGGCCCGGCCGAGCAGATGCCCGACGCCGCGCTCGTGGAGCAGTGCCGCGAGATTGCCGCCGAGAACGGCTCGACCGTGACGCTCACCGAGGACCTCGACGAGGGCCTCGCCGGCACCACCGTCGTCTACACCGACATCTGGGTGTCGATGGGCGAGAGCGCTGACCTTTGGGGCGAGCGCATCAAGCTGCTGAGCCCGTATCAGGTGAACGCCGCCGCCATGGCCAAGGCCGCGCCGGGCGCGATCTTCATGCACTGCCTGCCGAGCTTCCACGACCTCAACACCACCACGGCCGTGGAGGTCAACGAGAAGTTCGGCATCGGCGAGATGGAGGTCACCGACGAGGTCTTCGAGTCCGACAAGTCCGTCGTCTTTGACGAGGCGGAGAACCGTATGCACTCCATCAAGGCCGTCATGTACGCCACGCTTAAGTAGGCGCAGGTAGACGGGCTGGCGCGTGCAGTCCGAGTCCCTCTTTGTCCCAAATCCTCTCATGGAAGGGCCGCTTGCCATCGCGCGGGCGGCCCTTTTCGTTGGCGAGGCAGGTATGTGCCCGTGCGTCAATGTAGGCGTGAGCCGCGCGGGCGGTCCTTTTTGCTAATCTGGTGGGTTGTCGGGCGAATTCTGGCGCCCGTGCGAGCCATCTATCGGGCGCAAGGCGTGGCGATGGGTGGGCGCTGGCGTCCCTGCGAGCCATTTGCCGGGTGCGAGGCCGTCCAATTTCATCCGCACAAGCCATCTACCGGACGCATGCGCTTCGTTATGGTCGTTCGACCGAGTTCTGAACGAGGTTGAGCCCAATTAGAGGACAGCTGCGCAGTAAAACCGCAGGTAACAATTAAAGGAATACTCGGGCTAAAGCCAAATTCGGCCGTTAGGTCGTTCAGAACTCGGTCGAATGACCAAATTCTAGAGCGCCTCACCGGTAGATTGCGTGCAGCTGCCGATAGGCGGCTCCCGCCTGCCAAAAACTTGCAACTAACTTGCCCCGCATCCTCTACGCTGCGTCCCGTTGGGCGCCTGGGGTCATACCTCGGGCAAGTTGCCGGGCGTCTTGCCCGGCCAAGCAGAAGGGGAACCATCATGAGAAGGCTCGAGGGCAAGGTCGCCGTCGTCACTGGCGCAAACTCCGGCGTGGGCGCCGCCATCGCCAAGCTGTTCGCAGCCGAAGGCGCAAGCGTTGTCATGGCGGCGCGCCGCAAGGAGGCGCTCGACGAGGTCGCCAACGAAATCAACCAGGCTGGCGGTCGCACGCTCGCCGTTCCCTGCGACATCTCCAAGCCCGACGACCCCGAGCGCCTCATGGCCGCCGCGGTCGACGCGTTTGGCAAGATTGACGTCCTCGTGAACAACGCCGGCATCCTCGAGAAGGGCCTCAAGCCCATCGACCGCTTCACCGACGAGGACCTCGACCGCATCGTCGAGACCAATCAGAAGGGCACGATGCGCTGCATGCGCGCGGCCGCCAAGCGCATGGCCGCCGGCGCGAGCATCGTCAACATCGCGTCGATCGCGGGCGAGAAGGGCTGCGGCGGCGCCGTCTACGTCTCGACCAAGGCCGCCGTCATTGGCGTGACCAAGCACACCGCGCTGCGCTTCCAGGCCGAGGGCATTCGCTGCAACGCCATCTGCCCGGGCACCATCGTGACGCCCATGGTCGCCGGCACCACCGCCGCCGACATGGACCCCGACATGATGGGCGCCATGGCGACCCACTCCAACCTCCGCACGCAGCCCTGCATGCCCGAGGACGTTGCCAACATCTCACTGTTCCTGGCAAGCGACGAGAGCCGCGCGCTCACCGGCCAGATTCTCGTGAGCGACTTTGGCTCCATGCTGTAGGCGACGCCAGACAACCTGGCCTTAGCTTCGAGGGCCGCTCGGCAATCGCCGGGCGGCCCCTCATTTGTGCGCGGCCGCGCGGCGCTACAATCAAGTCACTGGGCCCAAGCCTGCGACGCAAGGAGTCACCATGGCAAACTTCACCCTCACCTGCTGCTCGACGGCAGACCGCCCCAAGTCGTTCTTCGACGGACGCGGCGTTCCCTACGCGTGCTTTCACTGGAACGAGTCGGGCGTCGACCACCTCGACGACCTCTACCAGTCCATCAGCCCCGACGACTTCTACGCCCAGATTAAGGCGGGCGCCACGCCCACGACGTCGCAGGTCAGCGTGGGCGAGTTCGTCGAGCTGTGGGAGCCCATCGTGGCGGGTGGCGGCGACGTCCTGCACGTGAGCCTGTCGAGCGGGCTTTCGGGTGCGTTCGAGAGCGCCCAGATTGCGGCGACCCAGATGATGGAGACGCACCCGGGCAGGCGCATCCTCGTGGTCGACTCGCTGGGTGCGAGCTCGGGCTACGGCATGCTCGTCGAGTACCTGGCCGACATGCGCGACGCGGGAGCCACGCTCGACGAGGCCTACGAGTGGGCGCTCGAGAACCGCCTGCGCGTGCACCACTGGTTCTTCTCGACCGACCTCACGAGCTACGTGCGCGGCGGCCGCGTCTCGCGCGTGAGCGGCTTCGTGGGCACGGCGCTCAAGATCTGCCCGGTGCTCAACATGAACAACGCCGGCAAGCTCATCCCGCGCGACAAGATTCGCACTAAGGCCAAGGCCATCGACGACATGGTGAGGCGCATGGAGCAGCACGCGCAGGACGGGCACGACTACGCGGGCAAGTGCCTGCTGTCGATGAGCGCCTGCCGCGAGGACGCCGAGCGCGTCCGCGACCTCGTTGAGCAGCGCTTTCCCGCGCTCGCGGGCAAGGTGGAGATCAACGACATCGGCACGGTGATTGGCTCGCACACCGGGCCTGGCACCGTGGCCCTGTTCTTCATGGGAGACGTCCGCGGGTAGTAGCGGGCTGCGCGGCGGGGACAGGGGGACGTGCCTTTTGTCCCCGTCGCCGCACATTGGTCTCCCGTGCGAGACCCGCCACTGCGTGACAGGGGGCTTCTGTCCCCACCGTCGCGTGACAGGGGTGCCTCTTGTCCCCGCCGCCGCACGTCGCCGCGGGCGAGCGGTCCGTCCTTCTTACGCCCAAGGCAGGGCGCAATGTTGCCGTCCTGAAACATATCAAGGTGTGAACCATCTCGTCTGTTACCATGGCCGGACTGACCCCGGAGTAGGGAGGCCGCATGGCGAGCAGCGAAACCACAGCAAAACAGTCCGCCCCCGCTAAGCGCTTCAAGGTGCCGCGCATCCCCGGCGACATCATGATCTACCCGATGATCGCAGGCCTGCTGATCAACACCTTCTGCCCGCAGGTGCTCGAGATCGGTGGCTTCTTCACCAACGCAACGCGCGGCGGAGCCAACGCCGTCGTGGCCGCCATCCTGCTGTTTGTTGGCGCGGGCATCTCGTTCAAGTCGACGCCGGGCGCCGTCAAGACCGGCATCGTGGTGCTCATCCCCAAGCTCGTGCTGGCGGCGGCGCTGGGCCTGGGTGTGGCCTATCTGTTCAACGACAACTTCCTGGGCCTCTCGAGCGTGTCGATCATCGGCGGCATCTCATTTTGTAACATGGCGCTCTACACGGGCATCATGAGCGAGTATGGCAACGAGTCCGAGCAGGGCGCGGTTGGCATCCTGTTCTTTACCGCGGGTCCCACGGTCACGATGATCATCCTGGGCGTGAGCGGCCTGGCAAACATCCCCCTGGGCACGGTGGTTGGCTCGGTGCTGCCGCTGGTCATTGGCATGGTGCTGGGCAACCTGTTTCCGTTCATCCGCAACCTGCTCGTGCCGGGCACCAACCCCGCCATTGCGGTGCTGGGCTTTCAGCTGGGCTGCTCGATGAGCCTCGTAAGCTTCGTGACGGGCGGCATCTCGGGCATCCTGCTGGGTCTCATCACGGTGTTCGTGGTGGGTCCGGTGACGTTTGCCTTCGAGCGGCTCATGGGCGGTACGGGCAAGCCGGCCGTGGCATGCTCCACGATCGCGGGCACGGCCATGACCACGCCCGCGGCGCTGGCCGAGGTTGCGCCCAAGTACGCGGCGATTGCCCCGGTGGCCTACGCGCAGATTGCGACGGCCGTCATTATCACGGCGGTGCTGGCCCCGATTCTCACGGGCTGGGTCGACAAGCGCTTCTGCCAGGGCGAGGCCGCTTCCAAGTAGGCGTGCCATGGGAATGGGTCTGCTGGTACATTGCCGAGAAGGGCGAGGCGACGTCTAAATAGACTGGCACATCCGCAACTACAACCAAATAGTGTCCGAATGACGTGCTAGCATGGCTCGCAAACCAAGCCGAGGGCGAGGGGAGCGGGCCATGCTTTGGTTTACGTCTGACACGCACTTTGGGCACGCGAACGTGCTGGGGTTCACGGACAGGCCGTGGAGCAGCATCGATGGCATGAATCGCGGCATCATCAACAACATCAACGCGCGGGTCATGCCGGGCGACGAGCTGTACGTGCTGGGAGACTTCAGCTTCTCGATCACGGTGCAGCAGGCGCTTGAACTGCGGAAACAGATCAGGTGCCGCAAGGTGCACCTGGTGCGGGGCAACCACGACAAGGACTGGAGCCAGCCTGCGGTGGCCGGGGCATTCGTCGTGGAGCAGTCCATCTGCGTGCTCAAGGTCGACGGGCAAAAGCTCGTGATGAGCCACTATCCCATGGCGGACTGGCAGGGCATGAGCCACGGGAGCTGGCACTTGCATGGGCACATCCATTCGCAGGGGAGCAGCTACAACGAGGCCAACCTGCGGCAGGGGTTGCTGAGATACGACGTTGGGGTCGACGCCAACGGGTATGCCCCCGTGAGCTTGGCGGAGCTGAGCAGCTGGTTTGAGGGCGTGGAGTATGCGAACCGCGTCAAGTGGCCGTTCTGGGTCAACCAGACGGGCAACGCGGAGCTCGAGCGAGACCTGGCGCCATTCCAGCAGCGTGTGCTCGAGGAGGATAGGGCGAGAAGGGCAGGAGTGTAACGCGGACGCGGCTCGGGCGTTGGCTGGTGTGTGGCTGGCGAGTGCACGGTTTCGCCCAAGCGGCGAGTACCGCGCGACAGTCTGGACTGCGTCCGTCGCGTTAGTGTACAGAAGTTGCAATTGGGCTCTTCCCCAACTGGGATTTTGCTCGTAACCAAGCCTGTTTTGCCAACTTATGTACGCTAATCGCGACCTGAATCATCGGTAACAAGAAAAGGAAACTGCAATGAAGGCATCGGAGATGGCCTACAAGGCCTTTGCGTGGCTCGTTGGCGTAATCATCGCCGAGGCAATTGTTGTTGCAATCGAGAGGAAGCTGGAGAAGTAACGGTTGCTTTGGAAGCGCGGTTGCCAGAGCAGCTTTCGTGAAATAGCGACATGGCCGTTTTCGTTCCACTGCCACCCCGCTTAACCGGAGGCCTGTCGCTCGCGCGCCTCTCCAAGGCTACAATCGAAAGACTGGTCGAAAAGTGTCCGATGAGACGGACGAGCTGCGCTAACAGCACCTGCCTCAAGAGATGGAGAAGAGCGTGGAGACTGACCCCGATTTCTTTGACAATCGCTCGAAGATTCTCAAGGATGATCTTGTGGTGCGCCTGCGCTCGGGAGACAAGATCTCAGTCGCTGCGGCCTACTTCTCCATCTATGGTTACAGCGAGCTCAAAGAACAACTGAACAACTGCGGCGAGCTGCGCTTTCTCTATACCGAGCCAACCTTCCTGAGTGATGCGCAAGACAAGAGCGCCCGCGAGTTTTACATTCCCCGTCTTGGTAGAGAGCGCGGCGTCTACGGCACCGAACTCGAGATCAAGCTCCGCAACGAAATGACGCAGCGTGCCATTGCCCGTGAGTGCGCAGACTGGATTCGCAGCAAGGCGCGCTTCCGTTCGCTGGCTCCTGGTCAGGGGTCGATTCAATCGCTCCTGGCGGTCCAGGGCAAAGCCTCTTCCTATGCCTACACACCCCTCGAGGGTCTTACCGCTCCTGCCATCGGGGCAGCTCCTGGCTCATCGCCATTCACGTGCATCATGCGTGGCGACGCTTCAATGTCCGCTCAACTCCTCCAGGTGTTTGACCGGGCCTGGAACACCCCTGGAGCTGCGGAGGACGTCACCGAGCGCGTCATCGATTCCATCGAGGACCTCTACGCCGAGAATGCTCCCGAGCTCGTCTACTACGGCGCCCTGAGCAACATCTTCCGCGAGTTCCTCGAGAACGTGGACGAGGACTGTCTGCCCAAGGAGGCCGTTGGCTTTAAGGACTCGAAGATTTGGGGCATGCTCTACGACTTCCAGCGCGACGCCGCCTTGGCCATCATCAATAAGCTCGAGAAGTACAACGGCTGCATCCTTGCCGACTCCGTGGGCTTGGGCAAGACCTTCACGGCGCTCGCGGTCATCAAGTATTACGAGTGCCGTCGTAACCGCGTGTTGGTCCTGTGTCCCAAGAAGTTGCGCGACAACTGGACAACGTACAACGGAAACACCGTCAACAACCCCATTGCTGAGGACTACCTTCGCTATGACGTGCTCTATCACACCGATCTCTCCCGCGAGCGCGGCATAGCCGAGACGGGCATAGACCTTGCCACTCTCAACTGGGCAAACTATGACCTCGTCGTCATAGACGAGAGCCATAACTTTCGCAATGGCGGTGACAACGCAGCCAAGAACGATGACCACGAGAACCGCTACCAGAAGCTTATGAACCGCGTGATTGGCACTGGTCCCAAGACGCGCGTGCTCATGCTGTCTGCCACGCCGGTCAACAATCGCTTCCGCGACCTGCAGAACCAGCCTGAGCTTGCCTATCGCCGCAGTGACGTGGACTGGCAGGACGAACTGGGCCTCAAGAACGACATCAAGGCAACCTTCCGCAACGCCCAGTCTGTCTATAGCTCCTGGGCTGGTCTCGAGCCGCAGGAGCGCACCACGCGAGCGCTCATGTCGATGCTCGACCCAGACTTCTTCAAACTGCTGGACCAGGTGACGGTTGCTCGCAGTCGCAAACAGATCCAGCGTTACTACGACATCTCGGCGATTGGCCCCTTCCCGACGCGCATGAAGCCGCTGTCGCTGCGCCCCAAGCTTTCGAGCCCGCCAGATGTGGCCGCCTTCCATGAGATTGCCGAGGCACTCGACGAGCTCAAGCTTGCCTCCTACGTGCCCTCTGCCTATATCCATCCATCGAAGCAGGCAAAGTACGAGGAGGTTGGCCTTACGTCTGCCGGCCGCGAGTGGGGCCTGCGACGCCTCATGGCAACGAATCTGCTCAAGCGCCTTGAGAGCTCTGTGAACTCCTTTAGGCTCACGCTCGAGAAGGTCCGTGCTGCAGTGGCCGAGAAGGTCGAGCTCGTCGACAAGTTCGAGGTTTCTCCTACGGGTGGCGCAAAGGTTGAGGGTGGCGCCGTGCCCGACCTTGACCTCGACGACGAGAACACTACGTTTGCCGTGGGCGGCGACGACCGCATCGATCTGGCTGACATGGATTGGATTCGTTGGCGCGATGACATGAGGGAGGACCTTGCGGGCCTCGACCTCATTCGAGGCATGGTTGCCGCGGCAGACCCGGCACACGATGCGAAGCTCCTGGAGCTCGAGCGGGTCATTCGCGAGAAGGCCAAGAGTCCCATCAATGGTGGCAATCGCAAGGTTCTGGTGTTCACGGCCTTCGCAGATACGGCCGAGTACCTCTACGAGCATGTTTCCGAGTATGCTGCCCGCGAACTGGGGCTTAGCTCGGCCATCGTGACGGGCACGGGGCAAGGCCGCTGCAACATCCCGGGCATTCCCAGCGATACCCAGGCAATACTGACGTGCTTCTCTCCCGTCTCCAAGGAGCGTGGCGCCGTCATGCCCTCGCTCGAAGGACTCGACATCGACATTCTCATTGCCACGGACTGCATCTCCGAGGGCCAGAACCTGCAGGATTGCGACTACGTGGTCAACTATGACATCCACTGGAACCCCGTGCGCATTGTGCAGCGCTTTGGCCGTGTCGACCGCATTGGCTCCAAGAACGAGCGCATCGAGCTTGTGAACTTCTGGCCCGACGTCGAGCTCGACGAGTACATCAAGCTCAAGGCTCGCGTCGAGACGCGCATGAAGATTACCGTCATGACCTCCACGGGCGATGATGACTACATCAACCCCGAGGAGGAAGGAGACCTCGAGTACCGCAAGCGCCAGCTCGAGCAGATGCTTGGCCAGGTGGTCGACCTTGAGGACGTCTCGGGCGGCGTGTCCATCACGGACCTTGGCCTTGACAAGTTCAGGACCGACCTGTTGGCGTGGAACAAGGAGCATCCTAACTTCAAGGAACCGCCGCACGGCATCCATGCCGTGGTGACGGGCGATGAGCCGGGCATCATCTTTGTGCTGCGCAACGTCAACCCTGGCGTCAATGTTTCCAAGGGCAACCGACTTCACCCGTTCTACCTGGTGTATGTGGGCGCCGATGGCACCATCGTTCAGGATCAGATGCAGGCGCGCGATACGCTCTCGCGCGTGCGCGCCTTGTGCCGTGGCAAGGATGAGCCCAACCGCGAGCTTTGCCGCGCCTTCAACCGCGACACCAAGGACGGCTGCGACATGACGGGGCCTTCCAACCTGCTCGCGTCTGCCGTTTCGTCCATCGTCGAGACGGACAGGGAGTCCGTGGTCGACAGCTTCTTTGGCGATGGGGTCTCCGCAATGGGAGAGCGCGAGGTCAAGGGTCTTGATGACTTTGAACTGCTGTGTTTCCTGGTGGTGCGCTGATGTTGGGCCTGCCAAGCACCACGGAGGTGGATGTGCGCCTTCCCAAGGAGGCCTTCTATCGCAACATGCGCATCGACGCCTCCACCAAGCGCGCCTTTGTGGAGGGCGTCGAGTCCATCGAGGTGACGAACTCCGTCAAGCCTACGACGGCAAACGTCGCTGATGGCGACCATATTCACGAGATCATGGTCGTTGCGGTTGCGCCGCGCGGGGAGGGCGTGCCCGAGCGTGTGGCACGTACGATCTTTGCGGCCAACAAGGCGCGGATTGTCGTTGCCGATGCTACGTCGGGCGAGTTGCTCGTTGAGGACCGTGGCAAGATCAGGCGCGCCTCTGGTGTTGCGCGTCTTGATATCAAAGGCGTCAATCTCGATGAGGTGTGGAGCTCGATACTTGCGCAGATTGTCTTGGGCGAGCCGTGGGGCGAGGACGTTTTGGCGCGCATTGATCGGCGTGAGAAAATGGAGGCTCTTCGTGCGGAGGTTATCAGGCTCGACAAGAGCTGCCGCAAGGAGCGCCAGATAGCACGTAAGAACGAGTTGTTTACGCGCATGAGAGAGAAGAAAGCCGAGCTGGAGAGACTCGAGAGGGAGTAGTGGGCATGGAGAAAATCAGCCGGGAGACCCCCGATCTCACGCAGGAGAACATCAGGCGACTTGCCGAACTGTTCCCCGATGCCGTGACCGAGTCGAAGATTGAGGGGGGGGTACCGCTCTAAGCGTTGATTTTGACGCGCTTCGCGGCGACCTGTCTGACCACGTGGTGGACGGGGAGCGTGAGCGCTATCAATTCACTTGGCCTGGCAAGCGCGAGGCTAAGCTCGAGGCCAGGCGTCCCACGCGAAAGACTATGCGTCCCTGCCCCGAGAAGTCCGTTGACTGGGACACCACCCAGAACCTCTACATCGAGGGCGACAACCTCGAGGCCCTCAAGATCATGCGCGAGACCTATGCGGGTAAGGTCAAGCTGATTTATATCGACCCGCCGTACAACACGGGTCACGACTTCGTCTATGACGACGACTACTCCCAGACGCGAGCTGAATACGATGCCGAGAGCGGCGACTACGACGAGGAGGGCGGCCGCCTGGTGGCCAACCCCGAGTCCAACGGCCGCTTCCACTCTGACTGGTGCTCAATGATGTACCCGAGACTGATGCTCGCCAGGGACATGCTGAGCGAGGACGGAGTTATCTTCATCTCGATTGATGACAACGAGGTTGACAATTTAAAGAAGCTCCTTGATGAGGTATTCGGGCAAGAGAACTTCGCTGCTCGTTTTATGTGGGCGAAAACAATGACTCCGCCCGCTCTTGCATATAAATGCCGTAAGACGGTCGAATACGTTCTGTGCTACGAGAGGGTCGCAAATAAGTCAAAGTTTTTCGGCGACTGGCTCGATAACGGCGACGCACCGCTTCTCAACTCTGGTAACCCTCTCAAGCAATTGAAGTTTCCTGCCGGCAGTATACGCTTCACCTTTATTGATAACGGCGTAGTTAAGGCTGGCCGGTATGAGGGGGCCGAGGTGCTGTCTGACATTGAAATCGTGGACGGGAAAAACCGTTGCAATGCAACGTTGGAGGGGCGTTTTAAGTGGCAGCAGGATACGTTGAACGACGAAGTAAGCCGTGGAACGTATTTTCTGGCAAAGACACCAAAACTGTCTGTCAGGTTTCAACGTCCTAACGACGGCACGAAATATAAGACGCCTACGAATTACCTTCCAATTAAGCTCGATACTTCGAATGGCGTTGGCACGAATGAAACTGCCAGCTCGGATATGGCTGATTTGGGTATGGATGCTTGTTTCGATTTCACCAAGCCCGTAAGCCTAATTGAGTACCTGATCAGGATGCGTTGCTTCATCGAGAAGGATGACGTTATACTTGATTTCTTTTCTGGTTCGGCCACAACTGCCCATGCTGTTATGCGCCTTAATGCCGGTGATGGGGGAAATCGTAAGTTCATAATGGTCCAGCTTCCCGAAGATTGTGCTGAGGGTTCTTCGGCACAGAAATCTGGCTATTCGACCATCTGCGATCTCGGCGAAGAGCGTATCCGACGTGCGGGCGCCAAGATAAAGGCCGAGGTCGAGGAAACAAATTGCAAGCTTGAGCTCGGTGCCGAGCCCAAGCCAGTGCCAGACATTGGCTTTCGCGTGCTGCGCGTGGACGAATCCTGCCTCAAAGACGAGTACGCCACGCCCGCCGCGTACGACCAGACCCAGCTCGACCTCTTTGCCGACAATGCCGTGGAGGGTGCGGAGCCGCTCGACCTGCTCTTTCAAGCCCTGCCTGCCTTCCGCATCCCATACTCGGCCAAGATTGTCGAGCGTGAGCTTGGCGGCAAGGCATGCTTCGACGTCAACGACCGACAGCTTATTGCCTGCTTTGACGAGGACGTGGACACGGCGGCTCTCGAGGCCATTGCCTGCGAGCGCCCAATCTACGCGCTCTTCCGTGACGCGTCGTTCTCGAACGACGCTGCCGTCGCCAACCTCGAGGAGCTCTTCAAGACCTTCTCGGCCGATACCATCCGCAAGGTGATTTAGCCGATGGAAAACTGGTTTTCGGGCTTCTGTGCATTAGCTGGTACGTTTGTTGGCGCGATTGCAAGCATTCTGACTACGGTTGTGACGAATAACTATGAGTCTCAAGAAAAACGAAAGGCACAAGAGAGCCTAAGGGCTAGAAGGCTATTAGAGCGTCAACTCAATGAGCTGGACGCAATTGAATCCCTGCTTCTACAGTGGGGCAGGGAGACAGCCAAGTACTATCTTTCAATCGAAAAGAGGCTAAATAGAGGTCTCGGCGGCGATGCCCGTGTTTTGGGAGATGACGCTTCTAGCGAGGCGGCCCGCCTTCTGTGTGTCGATATTAAGTTGCGCAGCAGCCGCCTTCTCGATTGTGATTTGCGCAATGAGATACGCGACCTTACCTCAGGTGTTTCGTTATCGAACGATACCAGCGAAATAGACGCCTTCCTTAACCGTAAGGTTCAAGAAACTAGCGCCGTTGTAGACAAATTGGCAGAACGTCGCAGGCAGCTGCTTGTTGTGAATCCGGTTGACTATCTCAAATCGATTGACGGGGGTGAAGCGTAGATGCACTTCAAGTTCAAGATCCAGCCCTACCAGACCGACGCAGCGCGCGCGGTGATGGACGTCTTTACCGGACAGCCCAACTCGGGTGCGTCCGTCTACATGCGTGACCTTGGCCGCGGCGCTACCAGGCACGGTATGGAAACCATCGACGGCTTTGAGACCCAGCTCGAGGCAAGTGAGGGCTATGCCAACGCCCCGCTCATCTTGGGCAGTGCCACCTTGCTCGACAACATCCACAAGGTGCAGCGTACCAATCGCATCGCGGAGTCTGCCTCGCTTGCCAATGGTCCCGCTCCCGTCAACCTCGACATCGAGATGGAGACGGGCACGGGCAAGACCTACGTCTACACCAAGACCATGCTCGAGCTCAATCGCCTCTATGGCTGGACCAAGTTCATCGTGGTCGTGCCTTCCATCGCCATCCGCGAGGGCGTCTACAAGTCGCTCAAGAACACCGAGCAGCACTTCTTCGAGCAGTATGGCAAGGCGATCCGCTACTTCGTCTACGACAGCTCGCGCCTCGGCGAGATCGACCGTTTCTCCTCGAGCGCCGACGTCAACGTGATGATCATCAACATGCAGGCGTTCAACACATCGATGAAGAAGGGTGGGCGCTCCAAGGAGGCTCGCATCATGTACTCCGAGCGCGATGACTTTGGCAGCCGCAGGCCCATCGACGTCATCTCGGCCAACAACCCCATCGTCATCCTCGATGAGCCCCAGAAGATGGGTGGCAAGGCAACGCAGGCCGGCATCAGGCGCTTCAAGCCGCTTGCATGCCTTAACTATTCGGCCACGCACCGCGAGCACCACAATGCCGTCTACGTACTCGACACTCTCGACGCGTTCAACCAGCGTCTGGTCAAGCGCATCGAGGTCAAGGGCTTTGAGCTCAAGGGCATGAACGGCACCGACGGCTACCTCTACCTACAAGACATTAAGGTAAGCAAGAACAAAGCGCCCCAGGCAGTCATCGAGTACAAGAGGCTCAACGCCTCCGGCTCCATTACCAAGCATATCGGTACCTTTGGCGAGCATGACAGCATCTACGATGCCTCGGGCGAACTCGAGGCCTACCGTGAGGGGTATATCGTCTCCGAGGTTGTGCCCGATATGGATGGCGCGACTGGCTGCGTGCGATTCCTCAACGGCTTGGAGCTTACGCGTGGCGTTGTCTGCAGCGATTCCGCCGAGCGTGACATCCGGCGCGTACAGATTCGCGAGACCATCAAGAGCCATCTCGAGAAGGAGGAGGCCCTCTTTGCCCGCGGCATCAAGTGCCTGTCGCTCTTCTTTATTGACGAGGTAGCCAAGTATCGTGTCTACGACGATGACGGGCAGGAAGGCCTGGGCGAGTACGGCCGCATCTTCGAGGAGGAGTATGCCCGTGCCGTCGAGGAGTACGACAAGGGCCAGCAGAGCCTGGATGCCTCGCTTGACGCGGGGCTAGGGGAGAATCACCGCCGCTACCTTGCGTGGTTGAGGGGAATTGATGTCCGCGACACCCACAAGGGCTACTTCTCCATCGACAAGAACGGCCATTCGATCGACTCAAAGCTCAAGCGTGGCAGCGACGAGGCCGATGACGAGAGCGCCTACGACCTCATCCTCAAGGACAAGGAACGCCTGCTGTCGTTTGACGAGCCCACGCGCTTCATCTTCTCCCACTCGGCTCTTCGCGAAGGCTGGGACAACCCCAACGTGTTCCAGATCTGCACGCTCAAGCACTCGAACTCCGAGACGGGCAAGCGTCAAGAGGTTGGCCGTGGCCTGCGCCTGTGCGTGAACAGTGAGGGCGAGCGTCAGGACCTCGAGGTCCTGGGCGAGTCTGAGGTGCACAGCGTGAACAAGCTTACGGTCATTGCATCGGAGAGCTACAAGGCATTCACGGATGCGCTTCAGAATGAGACGAAGGCCACGCTGCGCGATCGTCCCAAGAAGGTCACGGAGAAGTTCCTTGCTGGTCTCGCCGTTCAAGGTGCAGAGTCGCAGCCCTATGTGCTCACGGAGGACGATGCCCACGACGTGTACTTTGCGCTCGTCTCAAAGGGACTGGTGGATCGCAAGGGCGAGCCCACGCAGGAGTTCAAGGACCACGGCATGGCGGCGGTGTCGGAGGACGATCTGCCCGAGCACCTTTATGCCTACCGCGAGGACATCGAGAAGCTTGTGCGCAGCGTTTATGACGCGCATGCGCTCGATAACTACATTGCAGACGGGTACGAGCCCAAGGTCAAGAGCAACCCGCTCAACCGCAACTTCATGCGCGCTGAGTTCCAGGAGCTGTGGAACAAGATCAACTCGAAGCACTCGTACACGGTCGACTTTGATGACGAGGAGCTGCGTTCCAAGGCCATCGAACGAATCAATCGCGAGCTGTTCGTGAACAAGACGAGCTACGTCATGACGGTTGCCTCTCAGCGCTCGACTCAGTCGCGCGAGAACCTGGAGACGGGCCAGTCGTTTGGCTCGGAGGTGCGGCAGGACTTCGAGGCGGGCGACCATTCCACGAGCGTGACGTATGACCTGCTTGGTGAGGTATCTGCTGCGGCCCATATCACGCGTCGTAGTGCTGCGGCCGTCCTCAAGGGCATCATGCCGGCCAAGTTCCGCATGTTTGCCGAGAACCCCGAGGAGTTCATCGCGAGGGTCTCGAAGTGCATCCTTGCCGAGAAGGCAACGATGGTGGTCGACCACATCACCTATCACAAGCTCGATGACCGCTATGACTCCGACATCTTTGCTGAGCGTATGCCCGAGAACTTGTCGCGTGCGCTCGAGACGAGTCGCTGCGTGCAGGACTATGTGTTCTGGGATTCTGAGGGCGAGCGCGACTTTGCACGCGACCTTGATGCGGCTGAGGGCAAGGTTGCCGTGTATGCCAAGCTGCCGCGTGCGTTCAAGATTCCCACGCCAGTGGGTGACTATGCCCCCGACTGGGCGATAGCCTTTGAGAGGGGGAGCGTACGCCACGTGTTCTTTGTTGCGGAGACAAAGGGCAGCATGGACAGCCTGACCTTACGCGACATTGAGAAGGGCAAGATTGCCTGTGCGAGGAAACTCTTCAACGAGTTTTCTGGCGAGGACGTGCGCTATGACGTGGTGCACAGCTACCAGGATCTGCTCGCTGTCATACAAGGTACGGAGTAGAGGTGATGCTTGGTCTGTAGCATTACCAAGTATGACGCCCGAGGTACTATGACGTTTGTGGAATGGCGACTTGGCGGTCTGACCGTATTCCCACGTACAGTGTTGAGGAGCGCCGTCGCCCTGTTGGGCGGCGGCGCTCCTCGTTTTTATATGACGAGGGATTGGGGCCCTTTGCCACAATATTGGCGTCTGGGTTGCCATTGAGATTCGGATGTCCTTTCGTTACCTTCGTCCCAGCTTCGTCCTATTTGTGTCCCGCACGACTCCTACGATGTAGACGCATCGAAGGAGGACGCGTGAAGAGAAACGTTTACCAGATGGGCGATGCCACGTATGCCTTTTCGCCTGGATCATTTGACGCTCTTCTCGGCCATGGAAGCGTTGGCGCGAGCAAGATGCGCGAGCTGTCCCATGTCGTGAATGTCTCCGTCTCGTCAATCAAGGATTGGCGCAGTGGCGCCCACGTGCCGTCCGATATCGCAAAGGTCAGGGACGTGGCGGGCTGGTTGGGTGTCGAGACCAACGAGCTTCTTATTAAGATGGGAGACGAAAGCATGGAGGAACGTCTTACGGAGCGACAGCTCGACGTGCTGTGCGACTTGTGGGCTCAGGCCTTTGATTTCCTTGAGCTCGCAAAGGAAACCGACTATTTCGTGTGGAGCGACTACGACCTTGACCGTATTCCTCCCTCGCTGCGTTGTGACGCCGTTGTTGTTGAAGACGCTTCTGTGGATGGGGAGCCCAACTCTATCCTTAGCCTGGGTCTTCATGAGCGGGTGCTAAACGCGTATAGCCGCTCTCTGCGTCGAGCCTATCCCGTCGTGGGGAATACGGGAGCCTATGCTTCCTTGCAAGAGTTCGAGAGCTCGATTCTTGATGGCATGTGCTACGACGAGACGGGCGAGTGGCTTCCCGACCCCGATATGCTCTACGACCCCCAGCCTGAGGGATACGTTGCTCCCATGGTGGCCAAGGCCAGCGAGGGGCGCCGGCTGCTCGACGAACTGGGCGAGCAACTGCTTGCCTATCGCGAGAGACTGATTCAAGCGTAGGTGTGCGTGCTTAATTGGCGTTGTCGGGGAGCATGAAGGCTTATGGGATGAGGCGGCAGTCTTGGCGATTCTGAGCTTGATCTCTAAGCTCTAGCCCTCGTGGGTCGTGCCGCTAAACGGAAACAGCCGCCCTAGCCGGCGGCTGTTTCTTGGGCATGGCCCACGAACCAAATGTTGTTACAGGAGGGCGTAAGCCCCTACGCTACCAATTCTACCCGTTTCAGTCCTGCCTGCGCGATTGACCGAGGTCATTGGCATCAGGCCTGCCACGGTCGATTAGTGGAGCGTATGGCGTCCGGGCAGCGGTTTGCCGCGCCGATACCCGGGTATTAATCAAACGAGTCTGCGGCGGAGGGAGCCGAACATGTCTGGCCTCAGGAGCGTCTTCAAGTCTGATGGATCGCTGCATTTCGAGAGCGAGATTGGCACGGGGACGGTCCGCACACGCATGGACCTTTCGACGGGCGAGGTGAGCACCGTAATTAGCAGTGGCCCCATGAACACCGTCACCAGCAACAACGGGTCTCACTTTGAGTACACCGTTGGCAACGTGCGCTTTAACTCCGAGACGGGAACGCCTGACTACCTGCTGTAGCTTGACCTCCTGCGGCGGCGTCCGTTGATGGGCGAGCGCGCATTTTGGGTACCTGGTTCCTTTGGGCCGGGTGCCCTCTCTGTGCGCATCTTTGGCGAGCTAGTGTGCACAAGTTGCGAACGCGCCAATGCTCAACTCTGATTATGCTCGTAACTAGTGGGCGATTCTCTGACTCATGTACACTAATCGTGGCCCGCGGCGTGAGTCTAAATCGATTTCATCCGCGTTTTTGTCCGCATGTCTCCCGTGCTACCACGAGCTTGCCGAAAGGCCCAGACCCGGCTGGTAAAGCCTACGCTCGGCGCGGCGTGCGTTACGTGCCTAGGGACTCGGAGATCCAAACAAAACCGAGAACGCTCAGAAGGTGGCCCCATTAACCCATCTCCGCCCCAGGGTGGTGACATCCCTGGGGTTGGGCACCTGGTGCGGGACGCGTCCTCGCCTGGAGGCCAGGACAACTGGGTATTTTGAGTGCGAACGGCCGGCATCTGCTTGGGCAATGGGAGCCTGGAACGCAGATGCCGGCCGTTTTGCTCGTTTCGCAAGGTTTGCTTGCCTGCGGTACAGACGCACCGTGGCCAGTATTGCGGCACTTCGCCGTCCTGGAAGTTTGGCTGCTCGTGGGAGCAGTTCAAGAGGTGGGACTGGACCGCTCGCACGTTTGGCTCGGAGGAAGAAGAAGCCCGCGCCTACTGGAAGCGCCACTACAAGTATCGGTAGCGGCGGATTCGCTTGCATGTTCGAGTAAATAGCAATAGTTGCTAATTTGATGCCTCTTATGTCGTGAGGGGCAAGACCGTTTCTGCGGCGAAGGCCTCGCGCATGCTTGGCGTGAGCGCCGGCCGCGTAACCCACATGCTCGACTCTGACATCCTGCAGGGCTGTCGCAGGGGGGTGCGGGACGTACGTCACCGTTGAGTCCATCGAGAAGCGTGCGGCATCCCATCCTAGCGCGGGAAGGCCCAGGGCGCACTCGGCCTAACCCCTTCGCCCCCTTCTCGCAAGCCATTGCTCGCGAGTCTGGCGCATGAAGACCTCGGTGCGCACCTCGTCCAGAAGCTCAACGGGTTTGTTGGGCTCAACGTGGTGGAAGGCAAAGCCGCACTTCTCCTGACACCGCCGCGACTTCTCGTTGCCTTCGTAATATCCGCACCAGACGGCATGGCAAGCGGGGTCGGCAAAGCATTGGCCGAGAAGCGCGTCCACGGCCTCGGGGATGAGACCGCGACCCCAGTATGGCTTGCCAATCCAAAATCCCAGCTCGCGGTCGCCGCTCTGAACGTCTGCGTGATGCATGCGCGGGCTCATGACGCCAATGCTGCCTATAGGGAATCCCGTCTCCTTGAGCACGACGGCGTAGGTGCCGCGGATGGAAAGAACGTCGTGGATGATCTGGCGGCTCTCCTCGGCCGGTGTGTGCGCAGGCCAGCCGGCGGCAGGCCCTACCTCGGGATCTTTCGCATGGCGATAGAGCTTGGCTGCATCGCCCTCGTTCCAGGGCCGCAGCGTTAGGCGCCTCGTCTCGATGACGTTCGGCAGTGTTGGCATTCGCGTTCCTCCCGTTGGACCTTTTCCAATTATCGCGCTTGTCCCGGGGTGGGAAGGCCCGTTGCCGTATTGTGGCTTGCGTCTAGGCGCCGCGGCCGGCAACGCCTGGCAGCAGGTGGCCGACCAGGTTGGCTGGGTCACCGACATGGCCAAGCTTGTGCTCTTTGGCGTGCTTGCCGTCGCCGCCGTCTGGTGGATCGTGCGCCGCGCCCTTCCCGTCTGGCGCGAGCATGCGTAAGGGGAACGCGAAACCTCAGGTTAAGTGGGGGAGTGGGACAATGCCTGCCTGAGCAAGTGTCCCAGCGCGACAGAGGCTCCAGGCGCGTGTTCCGCCGCCGCGCCTAAGCCAGGGCAACGTCTCCGTACCAGCCCCAGCGGGGCTGCGCCTGCACGCCGTAGTTGCTGAGCCACAGGTCGAGCGGCAGCTTGCGCACCTGGGCATTCGCGCAGTCCATGACCTGGTCGTCCCCGATGTAGAGCCCCACGTGGCCAAAGCGCGCGGCGCCCGGCGTGTAAGGGGCGGCGGGCACGGCCACGATCATGCCCGTGAGCAGGCGGGCGGCGTTGCTCTCGTGGCAGTAACGCTCATAGAGCTCGCGGGCGTCCCCGGCATAAAGCCGCAGACCACAGCCGGCAAAGACCGCCTCGACCCATCCGGCGCAGTGCTCGCCTGCAAGGCCTGGCGTGGCATGCGCGCGAACGACGACGTTTCGCTGCGCCATGGTTGCGTCATCGAGCGCCTGTGGCTCGCTACCTGCGGCGATATGGCGCCAGGCGGGCTCTCCCCAGATGGTGAGGCCATCCTCGCCCAGCATGTCCCGTCGCGCGAGCGCCGCAAGGAAGCGGCCGCGCGTCTCGTCGTTCGTCTCGTATGTCACGCGCGCCTCCTCTTTTGCCTCCTGCTACTGTAGTCGCAAGAGGCAACGAGGTGCGTGCGGAGGATGCCATGACCGAGAAGGACAAGATGCTCTCGGGCGAGCTGTACGATGCCAACAACGACGAGGCGCTGCTTGCCGAGCGCGCCCATGCCAAGGAGCTGTGCTACGACTTCAACCAGCTGCGGCCCTCCGATGCGGCGGGCCAGCGCGCGATTCTTCGCGAGCTCCTCGGCGAGGTGGGGAAGGGCGCTTGTGTCACCGCCCCCTTCTGGTGCGACTACGGCTACAACATCGAGCTGGGCGAGATCTTCTTCTTCAACCATAACCTCGTGGTTCTCGACGGTGCCAGGGTGACGTTTGGCGATAACGTCTTCGTAGCGCTCAACTGCGGCTTCTATACGGCGGGGCACCCCGTTGACGCCGCGCTGCGTCGCCAGGGCATCGAGTACGCTCGTCCCATCCGCGTGGGGCACGACGTCTGGATTGGTGCGGGCGTCCACGTGATGCCGGGCGTGACCATTGGCGACAACGTGGTGATTGGCGGCGGCAGCGTCGTCGTGCGCGACATCCCCTCCAACTGCGTGGCGGTGGGCAATCCCTGCAGGCCCATTCGCTATCTCGAGGTGGGCGAGAAGGCCTCGTCCGCCTGTGATTGTGGCGCCTAGCGAGGTCGCGGACGGCCTTGCTGCTCACAAGTCGGGGTTGTGCATTTGTCCGTGGCACTCGAGGGCGTTGGGCTGCACTACTTTTGGGGTTGTGCATTCAACTGAGGTGACCGAGTTCTTTTGACTGCACTTAATTCGGCTTCGTGCGTTCCCCCGTGAACGCACGAAGCCGAATTTCGTGCAGCAGACCGAATCAGCCAGGCCTGCGGGGATGCACGAAGCCGATATCCGTGCAGCGAGCTGGACCTGGCGTGCCGGCGTGAACGCACGAAGCCGATATCCGTGCAGCGAGTCGGACTCGCCATGCCCACGTGAACGCACGAGCCCGGTATCCGTGCAACGCCCTGCGAGCCCCGCCCTTCTCGCACGCATCGGCCGCCCGCGCCCATCCCACTGCGCTTCACAAGAAATGGATATTCTGCCCGCAAGAGCGCATAACCGCGTGCCTACCTGCTCTACCTGCAGGTATGTAAGGTTGCCAAACCAAAAGTTAGCTGTCGCTCATCAAAACAAGGCGTTATAGTACCCACGACCTTTAAGCACGGTACGGGATACCTGCAAGGCAAACGGCCTGACTCGGCGCTGGACATGCCGGGTTTACGTTGGGCCAAAGGGCGCGCGGCGCATGCGCACCCGTCTTGTGGGGACGCCCTCGGCCATGCCGGGCGTCTTTTCTTATGGCGCTCGGGCACCCCGGGCGTCTTTTTCTTGCCGCGCGAACCCAACCGAAAGGGGAACGCGTGAACCCACTTCTGGCAAAGGGCGCCACCAAGGCGCTGCTTGCGCTCGAGGACGGCACCACGTTCGAGGGTCTGTCGGTGGGCGCCACCGGCGAGACGTTCGGCGAGCTCGTCTTCAACACCTCGATGTCCGGCTACCAGGAGGTCATCTCCGATCCCTCCTACGCCGGCCAGGTCGTTGCCTTCACCTACCCGCAGATTGGCAACTACGGCGTGTGCGCCGCCGACATGCAGTCCGATGGCGTTGACCTCGCGGGCGTCGTCGTCTGCGACATGTGCCACACGCCCAACAACTGGCGTGCCGAGGGCACCTTGCCCGACTTCCTCGCCGAGCATGGCATCGTGGCCATCGAGTGCGTCGACACCCGCGAGCTCACGCTGCGCGTGCGCGAGGCCGGCACGATGCGCTGCGCCATCTCGACCACCGACCTCGACCCGGCGAGCCTCGTGGCCCGCGTCAAGGAAGCCCCCTCCATCTCCGAGACCAACTGGGTCGCCAAGGTCTCGACGGCCGACGCCTACGACGTCGACGCCAAGGTCGATCTCGACCGTCCGCGCCGCCGCCTGCGCGTCACCGCCCTCGACTGCGGCGAGAAGCGCGGCATCCTGCGCGGCCTCATCGGTGCCGGCATCGACGTGCACGTCGTGCCCTGGGACACCTCGGCCGAGAAGATCTTGGCCGACAACCCCGACGGCGTGTTCCTCTCCAACGGCCCCGGCGACCCCCGCGAGCTGCCCGAGCCCGCCGCCTGCGCCGAGCAGCTCCTGGGCCGAGTCCCCGTCTTTGGCATCTGCCTGGGCCACCAGATGATCTGCCAGGCCGCGGGCGCCCAGATTGAGAAGCTCCCGTACGGCCACCACGGCGGCAACCAGCCCGTCATGAACCTGCTCTCGGGCATGGTCGAGGTCACGGCCCAGAACCACAACTATGGCCTCGTCTTCCCGAGCCTGGGTGAGCTCGACGTGGAGCTGTCCGGCGGGCAGGAGGTCGTGGACGCCTGGCGCGCCGCCAATACCTCCGACCTGCGCTTCTGGAGCGAGCGACGCATCGCGCCGGTCGCCAACACCGAGCGCTTCGGCCGCATCCGCCTCACGCACGTGAACCTCAACGACGGCACGCCCGAGGGCATCCAGTTCCTTGACATCCCGGCGTTCTCGGTGCAGTACCATCCCGAGGCCTCGCCCGGCCCGCACGACGCGGTCTACCTCTTCGAGGCGTTCCGTCGCCTCATCGAGGGCGAGTCCAACTACCTTGACATCGACGTCCGCGAGGGGAGGCGCTTCTAGTTGCCGAAGCGTACCGACATCAAGAAGATTCTGGTCATTGGCTCTGGCCCCATCGTCATTGGCCAGGCGTGCGAGTTCGACTACTCGGGCACGCAGGCCTGCGAGAGCCTCAAGGCCCTGGGCTACGAGGTCGTGCTGGTGAACTCCAACCCGGCCACGATCATGACCGACCCCAACATCGCCGACCGCACCTACGTCGAGCCCATCACGGCCGATGCGGTCGCCAAGGTCATCGAGCGCGAGCGCCCCGACGCCCTGCTGCCCAACATGGGCGGCCAGACGGGCCTCAACTGCGCCATCGAGCTCGACGAGGCGGGCGTGCTGTCCAAGTACGGCGTCGAGGTCATCGGCTGCAACACCGAGTCGATCCGCATCGGCGAGGACCGCAAGCTCTTTGCCGAGGCCATGGAGGACATCGGCCTGCACATCTGCCGCTCGGGCTTCGCCTACTCGGTGGCAGACGCCGAGCGCATCGTGGGTGAGCTGGGATTCCCCGTCATCATCCGCCCGAGCTTCACGCTGGGCGGCGCCGGCGGCGGCATCGCCTATGACATGGACGACCTGCGCCGCATCGTGGCCCAGGGCATCGACCTGTCGCCCGAGGGCGAGGTCCTGGTGGAGGAGTCCATCCAGGGCTGGAAGGAAATCGAGATGGAGGTCATGCGCGACTGCGCCGGCAACGGCATCGTGATCTGCTCCATCGAGAACCTCGACCCCATGGGCGTCCACACCGGCGACTCCATCACCGTGGCGCCGGCACAGACCCTGGCCGACACCGAGCTGCAGAAGCTGCGCGACTACTCGCTCGCCATCCTCGAGAAGGTGGGCGTGGCCACCGGCGGCTCCAACGTCCAGTTCGCCGTGAACCCCGAGGACGGCCGCATCATCGTGGTCGAGATGAACCCGCGCGTGAGCCGCTCGTCGGCGCTCGCCTCCAAGGCCACGGGATTCCCCATCGCCAAGGTCGCGGCGCGTCTGGCCGTGGGTCTCACCCTCGACGAGGTCACCAACGACATCACCCAGGCCACGCCTGCGTGCTTCGAGCCCTCGATCGACTACTGCGTGGTCAAGGTCCCGCGCTTTGCCTTCGAGAAGTTCAAGGGCACCGACGCCACGCTCTCGACCCGCATGAAGGCCGTGGGCGAAGTCATGGCCATTGGCCGCACCTTCGAGGAGAGCTTCAACAAAGCCATGCGCTCGCTCGAGACGGGCGAGAACATGCTCGGCGCCGACGACCCCGCGCTCTACGACGTGCCCGACTTCCGCCAGCGCGTCTCGGTGCCCACCGCCCAGCGCATCTACTACGTCATCGAGGCGCTGCGCCGCGGCTGGGACATCGACGAGATCCACGACCTCACGGGCATCGACCCGTGGTACCTGAGCCACCTCAAGAACCTCACCGACACCGAGGCCTGGCTCGCCGAGCGCCGCCTCGCCGACATCTCGGGCCGCGACATGCGCTCGGTTAAGCAGATGGGCTTCTCCGACGAGCAGATCGCCCACTTCACCGGCGCCACCGAGCTCGAGGTGCGCGCCTGGCGCAAGGCCAAGGGCGTGACGCCCGCGATCAAGACGGTCGACACCTGCGGCGGCGAGTTCCCGGCCCGCACGAGCTACCACTACAAGACCTACGAGTGGGGCGCCACCGAGCGCCGCGACACCGACAAGCCGCGCGCGATGATCCTCTCGGCCGGCCCCAACCGCATCGGCCAGGGCATCGAGTTCGACTACTGCTGCTGCCACGCCGCCTACGCCCTGCACGACAAGGGCTACGAGACGGTCATGGTCAACTGCAACCCCGAGACCGTCTCGACTGACTACGACACCTCCGACCGCCTCTACTTCGAGCCGCTCACCTTCGAGGACGTCATGGACATCGTCGACGTCGAGCAGCCCGAGGGCGTCATCTGCACGCTGGGTGGCCAGACCCCCATCAACCTTGCCGCGCGCCTCAAGGCCGCGGGCGTGCCCATCATGGGCACCCAGCCCGACGCTCTCGACCTTGCCGAGGACCGCGAACGCTTCAGCGCCCTGCTCGACGAGCTGGGCATCGCCTACCCGGTGAGCGGCGTGGCCGAGACCTACGAGGAGGCCGTCGAGGTCGCCAAGCGCATCGGCTTCCCGCTGCTGGTGCGCCCGAGCTACGTGCTGGGCGGCCGCGGCATGGTCATCGCCTACGACGAGCGCCACCTCAAGAGCTACATGGAGGCCGCCACGCGCGTCTCCAAGGACCACCCCATCTACCTCGACTCCTTCCTCGACTCCGCCGTCGAGCTCGACGTCGACGCCCTGGCAGACGGGCAGGAGTGCTACGTGGGCAGCGTGCTCGAGCAGATCGAGGAGGCGGGCATCCACTCCGGCGACTCGGCGTGCTGCATGCCGCCCTACTCGCTCGCAGACTCGATGATCGCCGAGATTCGCGAGACCACCCACAAGCTGGCGCTGGCCTGCCACGTCGTAGGCGCGCTCAACGTCCAGTACGCGGTGCACAACGGCCGCCTCTACGTCATCGAGCTGAACCCCCGCGCGAGCCGCACGGTGCCCTTCTCGTCCAAGTCGACCGGCGTGCCGCTCGCGCGCATGGCGGCAAAGATCATGGCGGGCGAGAAGATCTGCGACCTGGGCCTGCCGCTCGAGGACCGCACGTTCGACTACTTTGCCTGCAAGGAGGCCGTGCTGCCCTTCGACCGCTTCCCGGGCGCCGACATGACGCTGGGCCCCGAGATGAAGTCGACCGGCGAGGTCATGGGCGTGGCGCGCACGTTCCCGGCCGCCTACGCCAAGACGCAGCTGGCCATCTCCTACGGCCTGCCCACGAAGGGCCGCGTGTTCATCTCCGTGCGCGACCGTGACAAGCGCGCCATCATCGGCGTGGCGCGCGACCTGGTTGGCATGGGCTTTGAGCTCGTGGGCACCTCGGGCACGGCCAAGGCCCTGCGCGCGGCGGGCATCGCCTGCAAGAGCGTGCGCCGTGCGAGCGAGATGCGCCCCAACATCGCCACGATGCTCTCGGGTGGCGACATCCAGCTCATCATCAACACACCTGGCGGCCACGAGACCCGCGGCGACTTCTACACGCTGCGTCAGCTTGCGGTGCGCTACCGCGTCACGAACGTTACGACGCTCGCCGGTGCCCAGGCGATGGCCGAGGCCATCCGCACGGCGCGCGAGGGGTCGCTTGACGTCGTGGCCCTGCAGGACCTGGGCAAGTAGCAGAGCCCGGCGGGCCTGGGACGATTTAGCCCGGAGCTTTATCGTCCCAAACCCCAGGTAACGTGGGACGAAACAGCTCCGGGCAAATCTGTCCCAGGCTGAGTTGGCCTGCCAAGCGGGGCGAGGGGTGCGTGCCTCTCGCCCCGCTTTCGTGCCAAAGGGGACGGGTCTGCCGGCACGCGGCCGCCTGCTGCCGGCCCGCTCGTCTCGGCCATTGCGCACACCCGCCGCACCCGTTACCGCGCCGTAACATAACGGGGCTATCCTGTGGCGATACCGCGACATAGAAGTGCCGCTTTACGAACGACAAGGTACGTGAGGAGCGTTACAGCATGGCAGTTGAGAAGAAGGACCTGGACTGGGGCAGCCTCGGCTTCAGCTATATGCAGACCGACTATAGCTATGAGGCCCACTGGAAGGACGGCGAGTGGGACGAGGGCGGTCTCACGACCGACCACACGATGCACGTCTCCGAGTGCGGCGGCATCTTCCACTACTGCCAGGAGGTCTTCGAGGGCCTCAAGGCCTACACCACCGCCGACGGCAGCATCGTCTGCTTCCGCCCGGACCAGAACGCCCAGCGCATGTACGACTCCGCCCAGCGCCTCGAGATGCCGCCCTTCCCGGTCGACCGCTTCGTTGACGCCGTCAAGCAGGTCGTCACGGCCAACGCCGCCTGGGTTCCGCCCTTCGGCTCCGGCGCCACGCTCTACGTCCGCCCGTTCATGATTGGCTCCGGCAACGTCATCGGCGTCGCCCCCGCCCCCGAGTACACCTTCCGCATCCTCGTGACGCCGGTGGGCCCCTACTACAAGGGTGGCCTCAAGGCCGTCAAGCTGCGCGTCTCCGAGTACGACCGCGCCGCGCCCCACGGCACCGGCAACATCAAGGCCGGCCTGAACTACGCCATGAGCCTGAAGCCCTCCGTCGAGGCCCACTCCACCGGCTATGCCGATAACCTCTACCTCGACTCCGAGACCCGCACCTACGTCGAGGAGACGGGCGGCGCCAACGTGCTGTTCGTCGACGGCAACACCCTCGTCGTTCCCAAGAGCCACACCGACTCGATCCTGCCCTCCATCACCCGTCGCTCGCTGGTCCAGGTTGCTCAGGACCTCGGCATGGTCGTCGACGAGCGCCCGGTCGAGTGGGCCGAAGTCAAGAGCGGCAAGTTCTCCGAGTGCGGCATGTGCGGCACCGCCGCCGTCATTTCCCCGGTGGGCGAGATCGACAACAAGGTCTACGGCGCCGACGAGACCGTCGTCTTCCCGGCCGGCCACGTTGAGTGCGGCCCGGTCATGAAGAAGCTGCGCGAGACCCTCACCGGCATCCAGGACGGCGCCGTCGAGGACAAGCACAACTGGGTCTTCAAGGTCTGCTAGCTCTTCTCGACTGTTTGAACTTTGATTTGTGGGGCGGCTCCGCCGGCGCGCGTGCGTTGACGGAGCCGCCCGTTTTGTAGGGGCGTGACAGAGGGGCCAGAGCCCTTTGTCACCTTTTCTGAAAAGAGGGGCGGCATGACAGGGGGACGTGCCTTTTGTCATATCCCCCTCGGGCGAAAGGAAGGCGCATGAGCATGGGCGACGTTGCGCGCGTCGAGCGCGTTGGGGGAGAGGGCCCGCTGCTGGTGATCCACGGCGGTGCGGGCAGGCGCCTGCACGAGATGACTCTCGAGCAGAAGGCCGAGACGAACGCGGCTCTGGCGGCGGCCCTCGACGCGGGCTATGCGGTGCTTGCGGCCGGGGGCGCGGCCGAGGACGCCGTGACCGCGGCCATCCACGTGATGGAGGACGCCCCGTGCTTCAACTGCGCCCGTGGTGCGGCCCTCACGCTCGACGGCACGGCCGAGCTCGACGCTTGTCTCATGCTGGGCAATGGCGAGACGGGCGCCGCCTGCGGCCTTACCTCGGCCAAGCATCCCATCGACGTGGCCCGTGCCGTGATGGAGCGCACACCGCACGTGCTCTTCTCGGCACCGTCGGCGGCGCTTCTCGACGAGTGGGGAATCGAGCAGGTCGACAACGCCTATTTTGTGACGCCAGCCCGCGCGGCGGCGCTCGAGGAATGGAAGCAGCTGCATGCCGCGGGTGCCAGCGCGGCCGATGCTGCGGCCGCCGACGCGACCCGTCATGGCACCGTGGGCGCCGTGGCGCGAGACGCACGCGGCATCATCGCGGCCGGCACCTCGACCGGCGGCATCACGGGGCAGGTGAGCGGCCGCGTGGGCGACTCGCCCCTGTGCGGCGCCGGCACCTACGCCAATGCCGGGAGCGTGGCCGTGAGCTGCACCGGCACGGGCGAGACGTTCATCCAGGAGGTGGCTGCCTACCAGGTGCACGCGCGCGTGAACATCGCCGGCGAGGCACTCGATGAGGCCTGCTGCCACATGCTCGAGGCGGTCGACGCCCGCGGTGGCAACGGCGGCGTCATCGCCCTGCCCACCGAGGGGGCGGGCGCCATTGGCTACACGTGCGGCGCCCAGATGAACCGCGCCTGGGCCTGGGAGGGCCAGCGCTTCACCGGCGTGTGACAAAGGGGTCAAAGCCCTTTGTCACCTTTCCTGAAAAGAGGGCGGGGACAAAAGGCACGTCCCTCTGTCCCCGAACAGCGGAGCGGCCCCGGCGCAGCATCAACCGCATCGGGGCCGCTCTTGTCTCGGGACGTGCCAACAGACCCGTCCCCTTTGGCATGCGCTCGCTATTCGGAGAGGCTGGCCTCGCTCAGCAGCGGCAGGATCTGCGGGCTCACCGTGAGCTCGACCACGCGCTTGTCGGTGCAACGGGCGAGCGAGCGGTAGTTGAGCGGCGTGTAGGGCACGAGGTCTGCCACGTAGTCGTCGACGGCCTGCATCGCGGCCACGCGCTCGTCGTGGTCGGCCGTGGCGCGGGCGGTCACGATGAGCTCCTCGTACTTATCGTCCGCAAAGTGGCTCACGTTGTCGCCGTTGCCCTTGTGGAACAGCGGGTAGAGGTAGTTGTCGGCGATGGGGTAGTCCGCATACCACGCGCGGGCGCCCACCGAGTAGGTGCCGTCGAGGTAGGACTGGTACATCGCGGCGTACTCGACCTTGTCGATCTCGACGTCGAGACCAAGCTTCTGCCAGTCGGCCTGGATGGCCTGGTACTCGTCCTGCGTGTTAGCGGCGTTGGTCATGAGCTTGAACGACAGGTTGCGCTTGCCGTCGGCGTCGGCGACATATCCCGCCTCGTCGAGCAGCTGCGCGGCCTGGTCGGGGTCGTAGGCGGCCCACTTCCAGGCGCCCTCGCGGTAGCCGTCGATGGCCTCGGGGACGATGTCGTCTGCCGGCTTGGCCGAGCCCTCGTAGATGGCGTCGCAGATGGCCTGACGGTTGATGGCCAGTGACAGGGCGCGGCGCACGCGCACGTCGCCCATCACGGGGTCGTCGACGTTGAACGAGAGGAACTGCGTGTAGAGCATCGTGCCGCCTAGGAACTGGCTGCCGGGCGTGGCGGTGTAGCCGTCGGCCGACTCGCCGTAGCTCTCCTTGGCCTGCTTGGTGGCGTTGATGGGCACGAGCGAGCAGTCGAGCGAGCCCGCGTCGAGCTCCTTGTAGGCGGTGTTGGAGTCGCGGTAGATCGCGAAGCGCACGCCGTCGACCTTGGGCGCGTCTCCATTCGTGTAGTCCTCGAAGCGCTCGGCCTCGACGTACTGGCCGTCGACCCAGCTGCCCTTCATCTTGAAGGGGCCGTTGCCCACGGGCGCCAGGGCAAAGTCCTTGTAGCCGTTGCCCGAACCCTGGCCCTCGGGAATGGGCGAGAGGACCGGCGCCGCGCAGACGTAGTCGAAGTCTGCGTAGGGCTGCTCGAGCTCAACCACCAAAGTGTAGTCGTCGGGGCAGGTGAGGCCTGTGAGCTCAGTGGCGGTACCTGCGGTGACGTCCTCGTAGCCCTTCACCATCGACAGGTGGTAAGAGACGTTGGAGGGCTGGTCAGACGTGGCCGGGTTGCACAGGCGGTTCCAGGCGTACTTAAACGACTTGGCCGTGACCTCGGAGCCGTCGTGAAACTTGGTGCCCTTGCGCACGTGGAAGGTCCAGACGGTGTCGTCGTCGTTGTGCTCGTGGCTCTCGGCAACGAGGTCCTCGAGCTCGCCGGTCTTGAAGTTGTAGTAGGTGAGGGCGTCAAAGAGGTTGAACGCCACGGCCACGGCGTTCTCGTCCTCGAGGGTGTAGGGCTCGATGCCCGTGGGATTCTCGATGTGGTAGGAGAGCGTGCCGCCCGCG